>NZ_JACYFG010000006.1:607500-890118 GCF_014803405.1 Pelagicoccus enzymogenes | reverse complement strand
CCGCCGAAGCGGCGGTCGGAGGCGAAGAAGCTTTTGAGCGTGCCCGAGCTCGCCGCGAAGAGAAGGTCGTATATGGCGGCTTCGTTGTAGCGGACCAGCTCGTCGAGCGTGTCGGGCAACGTGAATACGCAGTGGTGGTACCTGGTGGGGAGCAAGCGTTCGCTCTGGGCGGCGACCCACTTGCGGGTGGCCCTGCCTTGGCATTGGGGGCAGTGCCTGTCCCGGCAGCTGTTGTAGGCGACGATCTCGTTGCCGCATGCGCAGACCGTCTGGACGCTGGCTCCCAGGCGGCTTGTGCGGCAGGCCTTGACGCTGCCGAAGACCTTGCACTGCTGGGCGCTGAGCGCCCGTTTCCTTTTGAGAGGGGGTTCGAAGCGGGTGATGATGTCCGCCAGCTTGCCCATGGACCGTTCGCGTCAGCGAGCGCCTCCATTTTTAGGATACGCTTGCAATGTATCTATTTTGTGGGTACTCTGTTGTGTATCCATTTTAATATTACTCGAACAGTAGTATTCTAGGCGCTTTTAGTACAGACTAACTCAAAGGTGTTATGTGCGCGTTTTAACGGTTAAGATGGTCGACGAACAGGCTATAGGCGGAGTTATGCGCGCTTTTCGGGCGATAACGCATTTGGGGTTCGAGGAATTCGTCGGTCGTTTTCTCATCTCCGAGAAATTGCGCCTTTAGAGGGTTGACTCAAGGTTAAAATAAGTGGAAGTACGAGTATTCTAATAAGTTTAGCGCTTAGACCTGTTACCCTAGGCCCAACCCCAACCCCTGTATGTTCATGAAGAAATCCGCCGCTGACGCTCCAGCGTGGCTGAAACGCGCCCGCTCGTCTTGGAATTCCACGGAAACCCCTCCTCCTTCCCGCCGCTGGACCGCTTATTGGGTTAAGAAGTTTCTGGTTTATTTGGAACGCCGGAACGGCGGGGCTCCACCGGATGGGGTGCCGTCGATGGGGGTCGTGTCGTCGTTTTTGCGGTTCATCGTAGAGAATTGGGAGGTGGAGGACTGGCAGTCGGAGCAGGCTCGGGAGTCCTTGGAGTGGTTTGCTCGGGTTGCGGGCTTTCGGGGCGGGGCGGCTGCCCGAGGAGGCTCGGCGTCGCCGGCTGGCAAGGGCGCGAGGCCGGATGGTCCGAGGCGCGAGGCTTCCGGACCTGCCTTGGCAGAGCCCGAGGCGGGGGTGTCGCGCGTTGGCGCTCGCGACCGGGAAGCCTCGCCGGACCTGGGAGGTACGGTGGAGAGGGTTTCGGGAGTGAAGGCGGATGTCCCCGAGCTTCCGCAGCCTTGGCTTCTGGACAATCGCCTTCCGGGCCGCTTTTCGAAATGGGGGGACATGCTGGTTGCGGAATCGCGCAAGAGGGGGCATGCCATCCGGACGGAGAGTACGTACTCGCAGTGGTGCGCGAGGTTTTCCGAGTGGTGGAAAAGGGTGGCGAAGGAGGGGGTTCCTGCTCCGGAGGTAGGCGCGCTGGCCGAGGTCGTGGAGGCTGCGGTCGTTGGGTTCTTGGACTATTTGGCGGTGGAGAAGTGCTCTTCCGAAAGCACGCAGAAGCAGGCGCTCAACGCGGTTTCGTTTCTAGTGACGAAGACCTTGGGGCTGGAGGCGTTGGACTTTACCGGTTTCGTGAGGGGGAAGGCGAAGCGGAACTTGCCTGTGGTGCTGAGCGTGGACGAGGTGCAGCGGCTTTTGCTGCAAATGGAGGGGGAGACGCGCCTCGCGGCGGAGCTGCTTTACGGGGGCGGCTTGCGCCTGATGGAGGGGGTGAGGCTGCGGCTGAAGGACTTGGACTTGGAGTACGGGACGATTCTGGTGAGGGACGGAAAGGGGGCCAAGGACCGGGTGGTGCCGTTGGGGAAGTCGGTCTTGCCGGCGCTGCGACGGCAGATCGAGTTCGTGCAGGCCCAGCATGTGAAGGATTTGAAGGAGGGCTTCGGCGACGTCTACATGCCGCCGAACCTGGCGAAGAAGTGGCCTAAGGCGGGCAAGGACGTGATCTGGCAGTACCTGTTCCCTAGCAAGCGCATGCAGAAGGACCCAAGGAGCGATGCGCAGCGGAGGCATCACATGACGGACCGCAAGTTGCGGGACGCGGTCAAGAAGGCTTCGCGGGCCGCGGGCATCATGAAGCGTGTGACGCCGCATACCTTGAGGCACAGCTTTGCGACGCATTTGCTAGAGAAGCATTACGACATCAGGACGGTTCAGGAGCTGATGGGGCATGCCTCGGTGGAGACGACCATGATCTACACGCACGTGATGAACCGGCCGGGCTTGCACGTGGTGAGCCCGGTGGACGACTTGTCGCTGGGCGGCGGCGAACCGGATGGGGGCGCGGCGTTTTAGGGGAGGACGTTAAGGCGAGGGGATTTTCGCGACCAAGGTCGCTCCTACTGAAGGTTTTGGGATACGGCTTTGGTTGATCCTGCAGCGCGGACGGCGTGGTGCCGAACGAAGTGACACGTTCAGCCGTCCCTCCAGTTGGGTTGACGAGATGGTGGAATTGGGGGTGGAGGCGAGAAGCGTCTTGGGACGAGCCGCGCACCTTGGGCTTGGCTTGGAACGGATGGAGAGTGTCCGCTGGGACAGCGGCCGCTACCTTGTTGGGTGGGGCGGATTATCGCGACCAAGGTCGCTCCTACAACGCGGACGGCGTGGTACCGAGACGGAGTGGCACATTCGGCCGTCCCTCCAGCGGGCGTCGCGGTTTTTGTCCCAGTGCGGGACGGGGTGTCGCGCTTGATTTCGTGTAGGATATTTCGCGAAAATTTATTCGCGTAATGTAAGAGCCTGACAGGCAGTGGCTAATGGCTTTCTCATTGCGGCCGGATTTCGCATTCGGGAACTTGGAACGCTCGTTGCTATCAATGAACCCGAACACAACAAAGGAACTTAAATGTTTGCATTTCTCATTCTCATCATTCCGACCTTCATCCTGGCCTTCTGGGCCCAGAACAAGGTCCGCTCAGCTTACGGCAAGTATGTGCAGGTCCCGTCTCGGGGAAACATCACAGGCCGGGAGGCTGCAGCTGCGGTGATGCAAAAGGCGGGTATCTACGACGTGGAGATCGTCCAGGTGCGTGGCGAGTTGACCGACCATTACGATCCGATCAACAAGCGCTTGGCCTTGAGCGAGCACAATTACAACGGCACGAGCCTCGCGGCTTTGGGCGTCGCAGCCCACGAAGCGGGTCATGCGGTGCAGCACAAGATCGGCTATTCGATGTTGAAGGCGCGCATGGCGATGATCCCCGTGACCAACATCGCGGCTGGCCTGATGCCGTTCGTCATGTTCGGCCCGCTCTTCCTTTTCGGGGCTGGCTTGGGCTCGATGTTTTTGAAAATCGGCGTGGCCTGTTACTTGGTGATGACCGCGTTTCACTTGATCACCTTGCCGGTGGAGTTTGACGCGAGCCGTCGGGCCAAGCAGGAGCTGGTATCCCTGGGTATTTTGGGCCAAGACGAGCTGGTGGGCGTCAACAAAACCCTGGACGCTGCAGCCTGGACTTACGTTGCTGCGTTTGTCACTTCGCTGGGCTACTTGATTTACCTGCTCTCGATGTTGGGAGGCAATCGGGACTAGCAGCAGTTCGTACACATTTTTGCTGGGCGACTCAGTCGCTTAGCAGGAGGGAAAAGAAACAGAGGAGGGAGCCGTCTCGGAAACGAGGCGGCTCTTTTTTTTGGTTCATCACCAAAAGCAGTGGATTTGCTCTTTACCTGTAGGGCCGTCGCTCGCGACGTGCCGCAGATCCCTAGTTGTAGAATATCCTGCATTGCGGCGTGGCGCGAGTGTTTAGCGCAAGGACATAGTTAACACATGTTAAGGTACATGGTTAACGCTTTTCAGGTGGGGCGGTCGAGGGCCGCGATGGATCAGGTTGGAAATCGCGACGCACGTTCGGCTGGCTCAGTGTTGTGGGCAAGGTCGCCTCCTACGATGGTGGCGCTCCTGCAAGGCGGACCGGGTGGTACCGAGGCTGGAAGCCGACACATTCACCGGTCCCTCCAGAGCTAGCCTCTGGCCATTTGAGCGGCGGCTTGGGCGGGGGAGGTGCTGAGCTCGACGAGCTTGAGGCCGGGGAGGGCGTCGCGCAGTGATTGGTGCACGGTTTCCCGGTAGAGGGAGGGGGTGGTGAGGATGCTGCCGGTGAGGGCGAGGATAGGCGAGGGGGCGCTCTGGGCGTAGTCGTAGTAGACCAGCTGGGCGAGTTTAGCGAGCTGCTCGGCTTCGAGGCGGAGCGTTTCCAGCGCCTTGGCGTTTCCCTCTTTGGCGAGCTCGATGATGCGGGGAGCGAGGGCGGCTATGGCGGCGCGCCCTTCGGCGGGAGGAAGGAGTTGGGCGTCCATGGCCCGTTTGCCGATGGCGTAGCCGCTGCCGGGGTCGTCGTAGTGGAAGTCGCGCCCGCTGGCTCGGTAGGCTTTGCCGCTCGGGTCCTTGGCGAAGCAGGCGGATCCGGTGCCGGCGACGAGCACGATGCCGGGTTGGCCTGCGAAGGCGGCGTAATGGGCGATCTCGAGGTCGTGGGTGAGGATGAGTTTGGCGTCGGCGATGTCGGGCTGGATGGAAGTGAGATGCTGGCGGAGCTTTTGGCGCTGGGCAGCGGTGGCGAGACCGGCGATGCCGAGACAGAGTGAGGTGGCTGGCGTGATGGGGGCGCTGGTGGCTTGGATGGCTTGCAGGATATGGCTGGCGGCAAGGGGGTACCCGACGTTGTTAGGATTGCAGCCGGGCGCCTGTCCGGTGCCGATTACGGATGCTGTTGCGCCGATGGCGATGGCGCGGGTGGAGGTGCCGCCGCCGTCGACGCCGATAGAGATGCTGGAGGATTGGGGATTGCTCATCGAGAAGGGAGTGCAGGCTGGTTGGGCGCGGGGGATTCGAGGGCTAATTTGTAGGTTCGTAATGGATTCTTACGTTTGCTTGCCCCTATCAGGGGCGGTCGGTTCGGTTTTATATGCTTAAGGTGTTGTTATCCAGTGAAATAAGAGAATGTTTTAAGTGTATGCGCGTAGGTTTGTCTCAAACCTGCTCCTTGGTATCAAACCGTTTCGCCGGCTAGGGTCTCTTTCAACGACAACGAAGAAGCTCTAGAAGTGCGAAGCAGAAACTGAATCACCTCAAATCCCAACAACCTATGAAATTGAAAACAATTCTCGCGACTGCCGCTGGGCTGCTCGCTACCAGCAGTCTGTTCGGTCTTAGCTCATTTAGCGACGACTTTGAAGGAGATCTCTCCGCATGGACTGGAAAGTCGGGGGGCGCTCACAGCGGAGTCATCGTAGCCGATCCGCTTGATGGAAGTAATCATGTTCTTGCTTTCTCCAATTCGGTAGGAGGTGGAGACATTTTCACCATTGATGCGGTTTCGACCGTCGGAAGCTATCTGTTGTCTTTCGATTACATGGCGGGTGCCCAAAGCAACGGGAGCGGTTTCTTAGGCTTGAGCCTAGGGCTTCCCGGAACCCACACCTGGCTTGCGGGCACGAGTTATGGCGGTCTGACTTTCAACCTGATCGAAGACGGTACTTGGCATCATTACGAAGCCATCATCGCCAATCCTTGGCCCGGCCAGCCTGTCCACCTCATGCTCGAAGATTTCAGAACGCCTGCCGAGAATGCCTACTTCGATAACTTGGTATTGAGGGATTCCTCCCTGGCTGTTCCGGACAGCAGCACCACGAGCGCCTTGCTCGGTCTTGGCCTGCTAGGCTTGGTCGCGATCCGCCGCCGCGTTTCTCGTTCGTAGATCCGAGCGGTCTAGTTTTTCAGGGAGCTACGCTGTTTGCGTAGCTCCTTTTTTGTATCAACCCTAAGGATACTTGTATGCTGCGTTACGGTTGCTCGGCGGCGATTAGACTTTAAGATGGAAATGTCCGCTGGGACAGCGGACCCTACCTTGTGGATTGACGCCCGTAATGGGAACGGGTGCTCCTGCAGCGCGGAATTTGCGTCTCGGGACGAGCCGCTCCACCTCTTTTGCGTCTTCGGAGAAGCCGCGCCACCTTTTCAGGTGGTGACGGGTTTGGGGTCGACCCATTTGCCGTGCTCTTTGATGAGGTCGATGAGGCGGTCGTCGGCTTCGGCTTGCGGAATGTTGTACTTCACGCAGGTCTTGCCCACGTAGAGGTTGATCTTGGCGGGGGCGCCTCCGACGTAGCCAAAATCTGCGTCCGCCATCTCGCCTGGGCCGTTGACGATGCAGCCCATGATGGCGATTTTGACCCCTTTGAGGTGGCCGGTCTTTCCGCGGATGCGCTGGGTGGTGGTCTGCAGGTCGAAGAGGGTGCGGCCGCAGCTGGGGCAGGCCACGAACTCGGTCTTGGTGATGCGGGACCCGGCGCCTTGCAGCACGTTGTAGGCGAGTCGGGTAGAGCGTACGAGGTCGTCGTCGGACTCGATGCTGACCATGTCGCCGATGCCGTCGCAGAGCAGGGAACCGGTGAGGATGGAGGCGTGCAGGAGCTTGTCGAGGAAGGGGGAGGAGACGGCGGTCTTGGATCGCGCGGGCTTGGGGTTGCGAATCCAAAGCGGAGACTTGTTCTTCCAGTGCTTGAGGCGGTCCGCGAGCTGGCGGTAGTAGCCGATACGGTGGTTGGGAGCGGAGGGGGCGATGCTGGAATGCAGGGTGATGATGGTGTCGTCCGTGGGCTCGGAGAGGATGCCGTCGTCGGCGGTGGGGGAGAGGCCGATGATGGGGCGGATCTTGAATTGAGCGCAGAGGTGGACGAACTGCTTGTAATCGTTGTAGTCGTCGTCGCCGAAGTCTCGCAGCGCGGCGAGGTGGTGTTGCTGGGGCGGCAGGGCGAGGGAAACTTCGTCGAGGGGCAGTTTAGGATTGAGCTCGACGACTACGAATTCGGCGGCGCCGTTGATGGCTTCGCAGAGTTCGGTGAGCTTCTCGAGGTCGTCGATGCTGTCGGCCTTGACGAGGATGCCCTCCAGCTTGGAGTCGCCGAGGGCGGGACGGGAGGTCTTCGCTTCGGCGGCGATGGTGACGTATTCGGAAATTGGATGCGGAACCGGGGTAATGACGGTGGGCGGTTCTTCGGATCCGAGCTTGGCGAACTTGCCGAGCTGGATTTTCGAGATTTGGCGACGCTGGAAGTGGAAGGGGTCGACGGAGTCGGGCTTCGGGGATTCGCGACCAAGGTCGCTCCTGCTTGGTCGCCATTGCTCCATGATTTTTTGGGCGAGGGCTTGAGCGACGGGGATTTCGTAGACGGGGTCCTCGGTGAGGGAGACGCGAATGGTGTCGCCGAGGCCGTCCATGAGGAGGGAGCCGATGCCGATGGCGGACTTGATGCGGCCGTCTTCGCCGTCGCCTGCTTCGGTAACGCCGAGGTGGAGCGGGTAGTTCATGCCTTCCTTGTCCATGTGGCGGACGAGGAGGCGGTAGGCTTCGATCATGACCTTGGGGTTGCTCGCCTTCATGGAGAGGATCATGTCGTAGTAGCCGTGGGACTGGGCGATGCGCAGAAACTCGAGGGCGGACTCGACCATGCCGAGGGGGGTGTCCCCGTAGCGGTTCATGATGCGGTCTGAGAGGGAGCCGTGGTTGGTGCCGATGCGCAGGGCGCGGCCGAGTTCCTTGGCTCGTTTTACGAGGGGGGAGAAGGAGTCGTAGAGGCGTTGCAGTTCGGCCTCGTATTCAGCATCTGTATACTCGAGGACGGCGAACTTTTTGTTGTCCGCGTAGTTGCCCGGGTTGACGCGCACTTTTTCGACGTGCTCGATGGCTTCCATGGCTGCGTTGGGCAGGAAGTGGATGTCGGCCACGAGGGGGATGTGTCCGAAGCCGGCGGCGGTGAAGTTGGCCCGGATGTCCTTGAGGGCTTGGGCGGCTTTTTTGTTGGGGGCGGTGACGCGGACGATTTCGCAGCCGGACTCGGCGAGGGCGATGGATTGCTTGACGGTGGCGTCGACGTCTTGGGTGAGCGTCGTCGTCATCGACTGGATACGGATGGGATTGTCGCCGCCGACTCCGACGGAGCCGACTTGGACTTCGCGGCTGAGGCGACGCTGGGTGGCGAAACGGGAGGCGCAGTAGGAGCTCATGGGTGGGCGAGGACTGTGGACTGGGAAAGCTCGATCGGGAGTTCGGGCGCTGCCTTTTTATTGGTCTGCGGGAGGAGGTGTCTCGGCGGCGGTCGTGTCAGACTTTCCGAATACGGGCGTGATCGCTTTGGCTCGGTTTTCGGCTCTCTCGGAGGCGTCGGTGATCCAGCGGCTGACGTCGAAGAAGGTGACGTACATCATCATGCCGAAGAGCAGGATCATGAAGCTGCCTTGCAGGGAGGCGATGACGTTTGGATTGATAGGCTTGCGGCGGAGTTTGTTGATGGTGGCGAAGGCGATGTGTCCGCCATCGAGCACGGGGATGGGCATCATGTTAAAGAAAGCGAGGCTGACGTTGATGAAGATGACGATCCAGAGGGTGTTGAGCATGTCGTACATGGCGGCGCTTTTTATGACCCGGATGATTCCAACGGGACCGCTCATGTGGGAGATGCTGATGTCGGAATTGATGTGCAGCAGGGCGCGCAGATTGGTATAGGTGGTGATGGCGACTTCCTTGAGTTGCTCGATAGGCGTTTGGTAGAGCAGGCTGCGGTTTGTATCGAAACCGGCGATACCGGTTAGGATGTCGGTGCGTCCGTCGGTGTCGACCACGACCTCCTCGGGCGTTAGGGTAGCGGATTTTAGGACGCCATCTTGTTCGTAGGTGAGGGAGATGGATTGGGTGCCCTTGGTGTCGAGGTAGTTGGTGTAGAAGGCGATGCTGCGCACGGGTATCCCGTCGAGGGAGACGAGGGTGTCGCCGGGCTTGACGCCGGCTTTTTCGATGGGGGAGTTGGGGAAGACGGCCCCGACCATGACGGTGTAGCCGGGGCGGAGGCCGACTTGGCGGAGTTTCATGCCTTCGGAGATGATAGGCTGAACTTGGAGATGGATTTCTTGGCCGTCGCGTTCGACGAGGAAGTCGATTTGGCGGGCTCCGTCGGAGCTTTTGCCGGTGCTGAGGGCGATGGCTTGGTGGATGTCGTCCCAGTCGTTGACGGGAGAGCCGTCGATGGAGCGGATGAGGTCGCCGATTTGCATGCCAGCGGCTTTGGCGGGAGCGGGAACCTCTTCGCCGGTGGCGGTGGGGAGGGTGTCGCTGAGGTAGCCCACTTCGACGGAGGTGCGGTCCTCGGAGGTGGGGCGACCGGTGAAGAAGAGGATGGTGGCGAGGAGGAAGGCGAAGATGATGTTGAAGACGGCGCCGGCCACGGCGACGATGACCTTGTCGCGGTAGCCGATGGGCGGCATGGCGTTGGTGTCGACGGAGGAGTCGCCTTCGATGCCGCGCATGTCGGCGAGTTGGGGGAGGGCGACGTAGCCGCCGAGGGGGAGCCAGGAAAGACGGTACTCGACGCCGCCGCGGGTCCAGGAGACGATCTTGGGGCCGAAGCCGATGGAGAAGCGCTCGATGTGGAGGCCGCGCCATTTGGCGGCGAGGAAGTGACCGAGTTCGTGGACGAAGATGGAGCCGCCAAAGAAGAGGGCGACCATGAGAAGGCCCCAGCCTTGGTTCAGTAGATCGGAGAAGTTCATTTTATCGAGTTCTGGGCGCTCGCTTGAGGGGTCTGGATGAACCCGCTTTGCTGGGCGACTGATTTCTTTGGTATTGAAATTGGGTTGGTGTTTTGGACGCCCGCGGAGCGGCCGTCCCACCTGTTCAGGTTTTGTTGACGAAGGTGGCGGCGTTTTGCCGGGCCAGTTGGTCGTAGTGAAGGACTTCGTCGAGGGAGCTTGGTTCTACGTTATCGATGGATTCGAGGGTTTTTTCGATGATGGTGGGGATTTCAACGAATTTTAGCTTCCCTGAGACAAACGCTTCGACGGCGACTTCGTTTGCAGCGTTGAAGACGCCGGTGGCTACGCCGCAGGCTTCCATGGCCCGCCGGGCGTGGGCGAGGCAGGGGTAGCGTTGGAGGTCGGGGGCGTGGAAGTCGAGCTGCATGGCTTGGCTGAAGTCGAGTGGGGGGACGATGCCTTCGCTGCGTTCGGGGTAGAGGAGGCAGTGCTGGATGGCGAAGGTCATGTCGGGCGGGCAAAGCTGGGCGATGACGGAGCCGTCGACGTACTGGACCATGGAGTGCACGATGCTTTGCGGGTGGATGACGGCTTGCACTTGCTCGGCCCGCATGCCGAAGAGCCAGCGGGCTTCGATCATCTCGAGGCCTTTGTTGGCCATGGTGGCGGCGTCGATGGTGACTTTGGGGCCCATGTCCCAGTTGGGATGCTGCAGGGCTTGCTCGAGGGTGACGTTTTTCAGCTGCTCGACGGGGAGGTCGCGGAAGCTGCCGCCGGAGGCGGTGAGGATGAGCTTGTCGACGAGCTGAGTAGCGGGGGGTGGAGACGTCTTCGGAGAAGCCGCGCTAGTTGGATTGGGGTTGAGGCACTGGAAGATGGCGTTGTGCTCGGAGTCGACGGGGAGGATGAGCGAGCCGGACTTGTGGGCGGCTTGCATGATGAACTTGCCGGCGAGCACGAGGATTTCCTTGGAGGCGACGGCGAGGGTCTTGCCGGCCTCGATAGCCCGCAGGGCAGGCAGGAGCCCGTGGGTGCCGACGACGGCTACTAGGGTGGTGTCGGCCTCCGGGAGGGACGCCAGTTCCTCGAGCCCGGAGAGGCCGCAGTGGAGTTTGGTGGTAATGGGGAAGGCGGTGCCAGCTTTAGCGGTGGCGTAGGCGGACTCGTCGAAGATTCCGACGTGCGGCACGCCGAACTCGTAGGCGATCTGGGCGAGTTTCTCTACGTTTTGGTTGGCGGCGATTCCGACGAGCTTGAGGCGATCGCGGTGCTTGCGGATGACCTTGAGGGTGCTCTCGCCGATGGATCCAGTGGCTCCGAGGAGGACGATGTTCATTAGGGAAATTGAAAATTTGAAAATGCAGATTGAAGATTCGAATTTGCGGGTCCCGGCAGGGGGCTTTCAATTTCGAACCTGCAAGCTTCAATGGGGAGCGACTACTGGAGCAGGCCGAACAGGAGGAAGGCGGTGGGAGAGGTGAGGATGAGGGAGTCGGAGAGGTCGAAGGCGCCTCCGATGCCTGGGATGAAGCGGCCGGAATCTTTTTCCTTGGCGGCTCGCTTCATCATGCTCTCGACGAGGTCTGAGACGATGGAGAGGGCGGCGATGGGGAGGGCGATGAGAGCGGCCCAGTGCGGCTGGAAGAAGTCCGGAAAGTAGTCGCCGGCGAAGGAGACGAAAGCAAAGCCGATGCCGACGGAAGTGAGGCAGCCGCCGATGGCGCCTTCCCAGGTTTTGCCGGGGCTGGTGTTGGGGGACATCTTGTGGCGGCCGAAGGCTTTGCCGAAGATGAGGGCGCCCACGTCGCAGAATTTGGCGGTGGCGATGAGCCAGAGGATAAGCATGAGCCCTTCGCCCATATCGGGAGTGATGGTGAGCATGCGGGCCATGAAGGTGAGCATGAAGGGGATGTAGATCAGGCCGACGAGGGTGGAGCCAAGGGTTTCGATGCGTTCCTCGACCTCGCGGTGCACGAGGATGCGAAGGCAGATGGCCACGATGGTGACGGCGATGATGCTGGCTTGCAGGCCGGGCACGGGGTGGTCGAAGGCCTTTTCGATGTAGAAGGGGCCGAGGATCATGAAGGTGCCGAGCGAGGAGCCGAGGGACTTGAAGGGGCGGCGTCCCATCTTTTCCATGAGGCCGTAGAGTTCCCACTGGGTGCCGAAGCTGATCATGGCGATCAGCCAGACGGCAGCTTCGGGGGTGTAGCTGACGGAGCCGATGATGATGGCCCAGAGGAGGATGGTGCTGAAAATGCGTTTGGCCACGGTTGCTTTTTAGGGCTGAAGGCTGAAGGGGTTAGGCAGGGGTGGGGGCGGGGCTGGCCAGCTGTTCGCCGGTTTTGCCGAAGCGGCGCTCGCGGTTGCGGTAGCAGGCGAGGGCTTGTCGCAGTTGCTCTTTGCCGAAGTCAGGCCAGAGGGTTTCGGTGAAGTAGAATTCCGCGTAGGCGGATTGCATGAGCAGGAAGTTGCTGATGCGGGTCTCGCCGGAGGTGCGGATGATGAGGTCCGGATCGGGCAGTTCGGAGGTGTAGAGGTGCCGGGAAAAGTCGTCCCAATCGGTGGTGTCGGGGGAAATCTCGCCTTTGGCCACGGCTTGGGCGAAGGCCTTGGCGGCGTCGAGGACCTCGTTGCGCGAGGAGTAGTTGAGGGCGAGGGTGAGGTGCCAGTCGTCGAATTCCTTAGTGGCGTCGATGGCTTTTTTGAGGGCCTTTTGGGCGCTGTCGGGCAACTCGTCGATACGGCCGATGGCGTGGAGGCGGACCCGCTTCTTGACGAGGGTCTTGGTCTCGCGCGAGAGGAAGAGCTCGAGAAGCTCCATGAGGGCGCGGACTTCCATGTCGGGTCGGTTCCAGTTCTCGGCGGAAAAGGCGTAGAGGGTGAGGTAGCGAATGCCCAGCTCCTGGCAGGCGTCGATAATGGCGCGGGTGGCCTTGGCGCCTTCCTTGTGTCCACGGGGGCGCGAATGCCCGCGTTGTTTCGCCCAGCGGCCGTTGCCATCCATGATGATGCCGATGTGTCGCGGGTTTGGTTTTTCTGTGGATTCGCCGTTCATTCCTGTGCTTTGGGGAAGAATAGCGGCGAGGATCGAATGGGGTATGCGCTTTGGCAAGGCGTTATTGGGTGGGGTTTTCACGCTTCGGCAGAGGAGGAGGGAGGATGGTGGGCTTGGGCGGAATTTCGCGGGGATTGCATCTGTTTGAGGAGGGATTACGTATTTCCTGTGTCCCATCGCTTTATGAAACCTTCGACGATTACCCTTTCCGTGCTCCTGCTAGCGGCTGTCGGCTATGCGGCCTACTTGCAAACTGAGTTGAACCGATTGCAGGAGGCGGGGCTGGCTGTGGTTGCCGAGCCCGAGGTGGCTTCGCAGCGACCGGAGCCCGAGCAGCGGGACGAGCAGGAGCGGCTGGAAACGTCCGCGCCGGAAGCGGTTGTTGTTCAGGCGACGCCGACCGAGACTCCGCCGCCCTCGCGGGAAAATTGGGAGGCCCGGCGGGCGGAGCGCATGAAGCAGATGGTGGCCGCCTTCGAGGATCCGGCGATGCGCGTGGACATGATCGAGCGGCAAATGAACCGGGTAGACTCTCGCTACGCCGCCTTTTTCAAGACCTTGAACTTGAGTTCGGAGGACCTCGACACCTTGCGCACCTTGATGGCGGAACAGGGGGTCGTGGGCTGGGAAATGCGCATGCGTTCCTTCGGGGCAGACACGCCTGAGTCTCGGGAGGAAATGGACTTAGCCCGCGAACTGCAGCGCGAGATGCTGCAGGATCAGATCGTGGGTTTGCTGGGCGAGGAAAACGCCGCAGCCTTGCAGGACTACTCGGATTCCTTGCCCTACCGCGGCGAAGTGGAGGCCTTGGCCTCGAGCTTGAGCTTCACGGAAACGCCCCTGAGTCCGCAGCAAACCGAGGCCTTGGTGGGAGCTTTGCGCGATGTGTCCACCTCCTTCGAATATTCGGTAGACCTCTCTCGCATGCGCGGACGGGAAGCTGCCAGCATCGATCCGGCTGACATCGACACGTTTTTCCAGGAGCGAGCCACCCGCGACGAGCTGGTGCTGCAAGCGGCGGCGGAGAGCTTGAGCGATGCCCAGTTGGCGGCCTACGCGGAACGCCAGCTTGCGGAGCGGGAGCGGGACCGTCGCCAGATGGAATTCATGCAGCAAAACCCCGGCGGCTTTGGGCGCGGGGGACCGCGGGGCGGCGGCGGGTTTCGGCCGTAGCGAGCGAAAGGGCCTTGTCCAAAAAAAAAGTAAGGTTGCGCTTTTTTTTGCGCAGGGCCGGAAGGGGCCAGGTGAAGGAAGCGAAAAAGCCGTCTTCTTGGGGAAGACGGCTTCGGTTAAAGGGAGTGGTTTCGCTTGCTGGGGTTAGCGGCGGCGACGGAAGGCTAGGAGGCCGGCGCTTGCGAAGCCGAGCAGGGCAAGGGTGGAGCCGCTGTCGGGCACTGGCATGTAGACGAGCTGGTCTTGATGCTGGTTCTGGCCGTTGTTGCTGGTGAGGTTCATGACCTTGACGTTCTTGCCGGTGTAGTCGGACTTGACCTCGGACCAGTCGGTGGTGGAGAGGCCGAGGGAGGTGGCGGCGAGGGTGACGAGGTTGCGGGCTTTGGTGCCGAGGTCGCTCCAGTTGAGCTCGTCCTCGAGGAACCAGATGGCTTTTTGCAAGTTGTAGGGGTTGTAGACGGTGCTGAAGAAGTTGCCGATGGCGTATTGTTCGTAAAGCCAGCCGGTGCCTTCGGAAATGATGTCCTTGCCGTTGACCGCTCCGTTGCGGCCGCCGGAGATGGCTCCGTCGTTGATGGCTACGTCGTAGGTGGAGCCAGGGGTGAAGTATTCGTTTTTCTCGATACAGAAGGTGCCGAACCACGTGCCGTCCGTCGACTTGCCGAGGGCGTAGTGGCCGATGACGCTCTCGAAGTCGCCGTGCGGATTGGCCCGGTAGTAACCGATGTCGCTGCCATTGCTGTTGCCCATCTGGATCTGGATGGCGGAGGCGCTGCTAGCGGCAGCGAGGATTACGATGGAGGCGAAGAGAGATTTCTTGATGTTCATGTTTGGACTTTCCTGTGATTTGAAGGTCCGTGGATGCTAACAAGAAATTTACGTTTTAGCTATCGGGTGGGTGGTTGATTGTCAGGTAAGGGACTGGAGTGAGTTCCAGCGCGATCTTTATAGGGTCTAGAACTCAGCGGTGGCTGCTTTCTCCAGAGAAGGAGGGGGCAGGCCGATGCGGGGCGGCGCAAGCGCCGCGTCCATGGCCGGCCCATCGTTTCATTGCTCTTGCAATGCGGTCCGCTGGGACAGCGGACCCTACCTCAATCGGCGAGGATTTTTTGGCCGTCGAAGACGAGCTTGCCGGCGACGAGGGTCTTCTTGACCTTGCCTTTGAGCTCGCGACCGATCCAAGGGGAGTTGCTGGACTTGCTGAAGAATTTCTTGAACTGGGGAGTCCAGGTTTCTTCGGGATCGAAGAGGGTGACGTCCGCGTCGGCGCCCTCGCTGAGGGTGCCTTTATTGAGCTTGAGGATCTCGGCGGGGCGGCTGGTGAGCAGGCTGAGGGTGCCGAGCAGGGAGAGGCGCTTGCTGTGGTAGAGTTGGGCGAGGCTGATTGAAAGGGCGGTCTCCAGGCCAATGACGCCGAAGGGGGCGTAGTCGAACTCGACGTCCTTCTCGTAGTCGGTGTGGGGAGCGTGCCCGGTGGCGATGCAGTCGATGGTGCCGTCCTCTAGGGCCTCGAGGAGAGCGATGCGGTCTTCCTCTTCGCGCAGGGGCGGGTTCATTTTGAAGTTGGTGTTGAAGCTTTCGACTTCGCTATCGGTGAGGGCGAGGTGATGGGGCGTGACTTCGGCGGTGACGTTGATGCCGCGGGCTTTGGCGCGGCGGATGATGTCCACGGCGGACTTGGAGCTGATGTGCTGCAGGTGAATGTGGGCGCCGGTGTGGGTGGAAAGGGTGATGTCGCGGGCAACGATGATGTCTTCGGCGGCTTTATGGATGCCGCGCAGTCCTAGCTTTGTGGATACGAAGCCTTCGTTCATGACGCCGTCCGCGGAGAGGGAGTAGTCTTGGCAGTGGTCGATGACGGGCACGTTGAACATGTGGGCGTACTGGAGGGCGCGGCGCATGAGGCCGGCGTTTTGAACGCACTTGCCGCCGTCGGAGATGGCGACGATGCCCATGCGGGAGAGCGAGCCGGTGGGGGCGAGGGCTTCGCCTTGACGGCCCACAGTGATGGTTCCGGTGGGAAAGACGTTTACGACGCCTTCCTTGTCGACGATGTCCTTGATTAGCTGCACGGTGCCGGCGTTGTCGACGGCGGGAGAGGTGTTGGGCATGCATACCACGGAGGTGAAGCCGCCGGCGGCTGCGGCGGAGGTGCCGGTGCGGATGGTTTCCTTGTGTTTTTGGCCGGGGACGCGGAAGTGGACGTGCAGGTCGACGAGGCCGGGCGAGACTACGAGGCCCTGGGCGTCGATGATCTCTGCGGTATCCAAGATTTCATTACTTGGCTTGCTGGCGATTTTTCCGTCGAGGATGTAGAGGTCAGCGGCTTCGTCGCGGTTGTTCTTAGGGTCGACGATGCGGCCGTTTTTGATGATGGTGCAGCGAGGCATTTGGGAAAGGGAGAAAGGTGGTTGGTTTTCAGGCTGTAGGGATTTGGTTGGTGTTTATCGCGACCAAGGTCGCCCCTACTAGGCGATGGCGGCTTCGGCGGCTCCTCCGTTGCAGAGATAGAGGGCGGCCATGCGTACGGCGAGGCCGTTGGTTACTTGCTCGAGGATGACGGACTGGGAGGAGTCGGCGAGGTCGGAGTCGATCTCGACGCCGCGGTTGATGGGGCCGGGGTGCATGATGATGGCGTCTTTTTTGAGCCAGGAGAAGCGGTCGGCGTTGAGGCCGAACATGCTGGTGTATTCGTTGAGGGAGGGGAAGGCGGAGGCGTTTTGGCGTTCGTGCTGTATCCGCAGGAGCATGACGGCGTCCTTGTCGGCGAGGGCGGACTTGAGGTCGTGGGAGACTTTGGCGCCGAGGCGTTCGAACTCGCGGGGGACGAGGGTGGAGGGGCCGACGAGGGTGACTTCGGCTCCGAGCTTGTTCATGGCCCAGATGTTGGATCGGGCGACGCGGGAGTAGAGGATGTCGCCGAGGATGGCGATCTTGCGTCCCTTGAGGTCGCCCCATTTTTCGCGCAGGGTGAAGCAGTCGAGCAGGGCTTGGGTGGGGTGTTCGTGGGCGCCGTCTCCGGCGTTGAGGACGGGGATGTCGAGGATTTTGGCGATGTAGCCGGCGGAGCCGGGGGCGGAGTGGCGGATGATGATGATGTCGGCGGCGAGGGCGCGGATGTTTTCCACGGTGTCGCGCAGGGTTTCGCCTTTGGCGGTGCTGGAGGTTTTCATGTCCAGCGAGGTGACGTCGGCGGAGAGGCGCTTGGCGGCCATCTCGAAGGCGACGCGGGTGCGGGTTGAGTTTTCGAAGAAGAGATTGACGACGTTCTTGCCGCGCAGGGCGGGGGTCTTGGCGGTCTTGCGGCCGAGGACTTTCTTGAAGGCGTCAGCTGTTTCGAAGAGGGTGTTGATCTCTTCGGAGGAGAGTTCCTCGATGGTGATTAGGTCTTTGCGGTTCCAGGACATTTGGAAAGGATGGTGGATGAAGGATGGAGGGAGCGGGGACGCTGTCTAGGCTTCGATGATTTCGATCTTCGACTTGGCGGAGTCTTTGAGGTCGAGGGTGACTTCAACCTTTTGCTCGGGGGTGGTGTCTTCTACGATTCCGGTGTAGTTGGCGGCGAAGGGGAGGCGGCGGTTTCCGCGGTCCACGAGCACGGCGAGCTCCACTTGGTAGGGGCGGCCGATGGTTAGGACCTCGGCGATGGCGGCGCGTACGGTTCGGCCGGAGAAGAGAACGTCGTCGACGAGGATGATGGTGGAGTCCTCGGGGTCGGTGGCCATGTGGGTGGCTTGGACTTCCTTGGTGATGGGGTGTTGGCCGATGTCGTCGCGGTGGAATGAGATATCGATGACGGCTTTGGGGATGGAGCTGCCGAGGCGCTTTGCGAGGGCGGCTTCTAGGAGGCTGCAGAGGGGGAGGCCTCCGTTGGCGATGCCGGCTAGCACGAGGTTATCGGCCTTCGGGTGGGCGGATGCGATTGCTTCGGCCATGGAGTCGATGGCCGCGGCGATTTCAGCAGATTCAATAGTCTTCTTGACGAGCACGCTGCCACTTAGGGATAGAGGCTCGATTGGGTAAAGAGGGAAATTCGCGAATGCGTGATCTGGCTGAAGCGGGTAGCAGTGGAGGGCGTCCGCTGGGACAGCGGCCGCTAGCAGCCAGGGCTTCAGCGGATGGCTTTGGCGAAGGTGCCGATAAGGCGCTCGACGCTAGAACTGTCTTCCTGGAGGGATTCGGGATCGAATTTCAGGTTCAGGAACTCGTTGTAGCCGGGAATTCGGTCAATTTCCGGATCGTTCAAATTGCGGAAGGCCATGGACCAGTCGGGGAATTCGCGCTCTTCCACGTTGCGCTTGAAGATGGTGAGGAACCCGCGGTGGCGTGGATCTGCTTCGATACGCTGCAAGGTTTCTCTGATGATGGGGCTTTCTCCTTCCAAGATCTGCAAGAAGTTTCCCTCCTTGTAGAGCAGCAATCCAGTGATGCCGCGCTCTTGGTTTTTCTGACGGCTTTTCTTCAGCAGTTCGACAAGCTCTTCCTTGGTGAAGGGCTCAGCTGCTGAGCTGGCGTAGGCGATCTGTACAAGTGGCATTGGATCGGACTGTAGTGAAAGTGCTGGGGGCGAGGCAAGGGGGAGCTTGGGGATTTACTTCAAATTCATGACTTCTGTCGGGGCAGCGCTTGGCTACTCGGGGCGGGCATCCTCGCCGTCGTAGTAGTCGAGCGGCTCCGAGCGGATGAGTCGGCTCTTGGGGGAGCGGACCAGCCATTTGCCGCTGTCGGGATAGTGGCAAGACTCGCCGATTGGGTTGTCAGCGACCACGGTGACGATGAGGTCTTCGGTGCCATCGTTGATCAGCTGGTGCGGCTCTCCCGGCTTGAAGAGGAAGGCGTCGCCGGGGCCTATGGCGTCTTTTCCTTCGAGGTGGCGTACTTTGCCGGTGCCGGAAAGCACATGGTAAAATTCCCACTGGGCGCTGTGGGAGTGGTAGGGGTAGGGGATCTTGCCGGGGGGAACACGGAGGATCTCGACGTCGAAGGGGTGCCGTTTTTCCAGGTCGGTGGAATCGTGCACGCGGCCGAGGGCCTCGGAGACCTGCTTGCCGGCTCCGGCGAATTTGCCGGAGGGAGAGGTCCAGCCGAATTCTTTCATGTGGTGGGTGTTGGCGATTTTCATGAGCTTGGGGATGGTCGGATCGAAAACTTCAGCTTTGGAAGCATGGTCTTTTGGAGCTCGCTGTAAACTTCGCCGATGCGTTCCGCTCCGTGCTTCAGATAGAAGGCGGCGGCGTTTGGGTCGGAATGCAGGGTGAGCTCGGAAATCCCCTCCTCCCGGCAGAGGGCGTTGATCTCTTCGAGGGCTTGCATTCCGTGACCCTTGCCGATGTGCGAGGGAAGTAGCCAAAGGTGGTCTAGGAGAGCGGGTGGGCCTTTCACTATCGAGAAGAAGCCGACAGGGCTCGATTCGTCCCAAAGGGTGCGTACTAAATTTCTCTCGATATAGTCTTCCGTGATGGGGAAGGCCGATTTCAATTTTTCCAGCAGCTCAGTGGGGTAGCCCCAGTAGCTTTTTGATTGGACGGCGATTTCCTTCAGACTTGATGACTCACTGGGTCGCGAAACTTTGAATACGGGTGGCACGGGGGAGCTTGTTTAAAGTCACGTCCTAGTGGTCGTTTCCCTCGTAGATCCACATGGGTTGGGTTTTTCCGGCGCGGGTGAATCCAAGTTTGTGGTAGAAGTCGACGGCCTCTCCGTCGGCGGTAAGAATGTGCATGTGAAAGCCAGCATAGCGAGCTTGCAGCCGCTTCATGATTTCGCTGCCGATGCCTTGTCCCTGATACTCGGGAAGAACGAGCAGGTGCGGATAGTAAACCACGAGGTGCCCGTCGGACAGGGCGTTGCCGAGGCCGACCAGCGTCTCGCCTTTCCAGGCGCTGACCAGCGAGTGTGAATTAGCCAAGGCTGCTAATAGTGTTCCTGGGAGCTCGGCTGATGACCAATGGTTTGCCCGGTAGAGGGCTTGGACCTGGGCCTCGGGCAGTCGCTTTTCGCTGCGGTAGAGTATCTCTGTTTGCATGGCGGTTCAGTTGTCCGGGATGAGGCGCTTGCCCATGCTGACTACTGGGTCGATGGTGTAGCCGAGTTTTTCGTAGAAGGCCTGCGCCTGTTGGTTGCTTGACCGTATCTGCAGGTTGATCTTGGGGCAGCCTGCATCTGTGAGAGTGGTCTCGGCGAATTCCATGAGCTGGCGAGCGAAGCCCTTGCCGCGCTGAGTGGGAGTCACTGCGAGGTAATTGATCCAGCCGCGATGCCCATCGTAGCCTGCCATGATAGACGCAACGAGCGTGCCTTTCTCGATGCCGACAGCGAACCATTCGGGATTCACGGCCAGCTTACGCCCTATATCCAGCAGCGGATTGTTGTGCGGAACGAGTAAGTTGCAGTCCCGCCACAATTCTATGAGGGCAGCTTCGTCTTCGGTTTGGTAGGGGCGGATTTTCATGGGGCAGCGTAGTTTCTTCAAATCTTCAACTGACCTCAATGAGAATATTGATTGCGAATCTGGGACTTTGCGCAGCGCGGAGGTGCGGGAGCATCGGCGTTGGATAATGTGACAAATCATGCGCCAAAAATGCGCCGAAAGCCGTGTGTTATTCACAATGATGTGACGGGAATGTTACGCACATTCGGAACGCGTGACGCAGAGGTGACAAGATGGTGACGGGCCGTCTTTCCCATTGAGATTTATAAGGCCTTCAGAGTCTTTCATGGCCTAATCATCTACTGATATGTTTCAAAATTCCCGTAAAACAAAGTCCAATTGGGGCCTCGCCAAACTGTTGTTGGCAACAATAGCAGTGGTCCTGTTTTCAACCCAAGCGTCTGCCCAAGAAGCAGGCGTTTCCGGTATCGTTTCTGGTACCGTTGTCGATGCCGAGTTCGGTGGAGGTGTGTCTGGTGTTCGCGTTGCGATATTGGGTACTCCTTTGACTGCCACGAGTGACAAGGACGGACGGTTCATCATTGTGAATGTCCCGGCTGGCGAACACACAGTCATGGCTTCTGCTATGTACTATAAAGCATCGCGTGTCGAGGAGCTTGAAGTTGCTTCCGGTGGTGTTGCCCGAGTCGATGTTCCACTTTATGGGGACAACTCAGAAATCGTCGAGTTAGACGGTTTCACCGTAAAGGCGAAAGCGCTGGAGGGCTCGAGCTTAGCGCTATTGTCCGAGAGGCAGAAAGCATCCTCCATCAGTGACGCGATCGGTTCGGAGTCGTTTAGCAGACTAGGAGTTGGTGATGCGGCGGACGCACTTTCCAAGACGACTGGAGTTTCTATAGCTGATGGAAAATACATGGTGGTCCGCGGTTTGTCCGACCGCTACAACAATACCACACTCAACGGATCTACTGTTCCCAGTGCGGATCCTGACAAGCGTGCTGTCCAGCTAGACCAGTTTCCCTCCGGTATTATCGAGTCGATTGTTACGACCAAATCGTTCACCCCAGATAAAGCCGGGAGTTTCACGGGTGGTTCGGTTAACGTCGTTACCAAGTCTATTCCGGATGCTGGTTTCTTAACCTTTAGCTTCGGCGTCAGTTACAACGAAAAAACTACTTTCCGCGATTACTTGGCATCCGAAGGAGGAGATTCTGATTGGCTGGGCACTGATGATGGCCACAGGTCTGTGCCTCAGGTTATCGTTGATGCAGGTTCGGTCCCTTTTTCGCCAAACGGTGAAGATCAAGCTGGCTTAGAACTCATTGATGCTGCGGTAAAGTCTTTCAGTTCGGAACTCGCACCACGTCTCAAAACGGCTCCTTTGAATCACTCCTTCTCTGTCTCTTTTGGAGACCGTTACCCTTTGAATGACTCAGCTGATGGTCCGGTCCTCGGTGTTATCGGCAGTTTCAATTATAAGCGGAGTTTCTCCGCCTACGATGATGGCGAAGTGGGGCGCTACGAGCTTGTAGGTAGAGATTTCCAATTGGGGGTTAAAGAAGGCTTTGTTGAGTCCAAGGGGGTCGATGAAGCACAGTGGGGTTCCGTCCTGAATGCTGCGGTTACCTTCGGGGGGAGTCATGAAGTAGGTGTTAAAACGATGTACAACCAGAGCGGTGCTGATGAAGCGATTTATCGCGAAGGTGAATACTTCATAGGGGCGGGCGATGGAACTTTTCGGGTGCGCAACCTACACTATACCGAGCGAGCTCTCTCTTCCTACCAGTTATTCGGAGAACACAAGTTTGATGGGCTTGCTGGATTAGAGGTGAACTGGGAGGCTGCGACTAGCAAGAGTGTCCAAGAAGAGCCTGACTTCCGGCTCTTTTACGATTCGGTGGAGCCGGGCGAAAATGGAAGGGCTGCCTATGAAGGTAATTTCCCCGGTCCGCGTCGCTATTGGAGAAATTTGGATGAGTCCACTGACGAGCTGAAAGCCGATTTCAAACTGCCTTTTGGAGGCAAATCGGGCGAAATCAAGTTTGGCTTTCTCACAAGCGAGACGACGCGAAATTTTAAAGAGCGTGCATTTATCTATATCGATAACCTTGCCACCTCGTATGATGGAGTTGCTTACTCCTTCCTTGATGAGGAGAAGTTAGGGTTCAACGGTGAAGGTCAGATTCAGCGTTACGTTCGGGAGTTCGCAGGCTTTGTACCAAAATATAATGGTATTCAGAAAACTGATGCAGCCTATATGATGGCTGACTTTCGACCTCTTGAGAAATGGAGATTGGTCACTGGTGCTAGAATAGAAGAAGCTAACATAGAAGTTCAGAGTTTCAGGGCAAATGGGAATCTTATTCCCAACAGTGGCGATTTAGACAATAGCGATTGGCTTCCTGCTGTTCAGATCGTTCACGAGTTGACCGAAAGTCAGAATCTCAGATTTGCTTATTCCAAGACCCTAGCTCGTCCGAATTTCAGAGAACTCTCACCTTTTGGTTCTTTCGACAACGTGGGAGGAGAGGTCTTTATTGGGAACTCTTCGCTCACTCGTACGAGAATAGAGAATTTTGACTTGAGGTATGAGTGGTTCTTGGAGGGCACTGACCTACTTGCGTTTAGTGTGTTCTCTAAGGATATGCACAACCCAATCGAGCAGAATTACTCAGAAGGTCAGTTGACCTATGTTAACGTAGATGAAGGGACTGTTTCCGGTGTAGAATTTGAGGCTCGGAGACGATTGGCGTTTCTCAGTAACGAGAATAGTGAATTCTCTGTGGGCGGTAACTTTTCGATCCTCGAATCTGAAGTGGACAGATCCCAGGAGGAGCTCATCGAAAAGCGACTTCGGGACCCCGATGTATCCCTAACGCGTGAGCTACAAGGTCAATCCTCGTTGATCGGTAACTTAGACGTTTTCTGGAATCGGATCGAAAAGGGAGAGTCATACAGTTTTGTGTATAACCATACCGGAGAGAGTCTATATTTAGTTTCAAGGGATGGATTGCCTGATGTGTATCAAGCCGGTGGAGATAGCTTGGATTTTATATACTCTAGAAGTTTACCGAGAGGGTATAAGATGAAGCTGTCGATTAAGAATATACTAGATGATGGCAATCAGATATTTTGGGATGATTTCGACGAACATCTTGTCTATTCTGATGTGTCTAAGGGAAGGACTATTTCGCTGAGCTTTTCGAAAAGATTCGAATAATATAACCACAAAGAACTGTAATCCACAGAACTTCTATGAAACGTATAATAACATCGCTTGCAGGTATTGCCGCTTGCTTAATGAGTTACGGTGAGGATATTACCGCTAACATTACTACGGACACGGTCTGGACGAAGGACACAACTTATGTCCTCAAGGGCCAAATTTATGTTACAGATGGTGCGTCTTTGACAATTGAGCCGGGCACTGTGATCAAGGGAGGTAAACCTGCTGCGCCCGCGGACCCAGCGACCGCATTGATCATTACTCGCGGTTCGAAAATTTTCGCCATGGGAACTCCAAGTGATCCGATCATCTTCACAGCTGAAGATGATCCATTGGATGGTTCTTTTGGTGCGGGTCAAACCAATCTCTGGGGTGGTGTCATCATCCTCGGTGCAGCTCCTGTGAACTCTCACAAGCAGGGCACAACAGGTGACTTTCTTTCTGATCCGCAAATTCCGACCTTGGAAAACGTCGAAGGCCTAGACAACCAAGAATCCAATACTTGGACGGAGTTCGGAGGATTGGATCCAGATGACAATTCAGGTATTTTTCGCTATGTGTCTATTCGCCATGGTGGATCCGAAATCGGTTCAGGTAATGAAATCAACGGTCTTACCATGGGTGGCGTTGGTCGTGGAACCACAATTGAGTTCGTCGAAGTATTTGCCAACAAAGACGACGGATTTGAGTGGTTTGGTGGAACGGTAGACGCTCGTTACCTCGTCGCAGCTTACTGTAACGACGAGAGCTTTGACTATGACCAAGGTTGGACCGGTCGTGGACAGTTCTGGTTCACTATCGGTACTACTGGTATCGCTGGCAGTGCCGAAATGGATCACGCTGGAGAGCACGATGGAACGGCCAGTTTTGCTCAGACTCCAGCAGGTCACCCCTATCGAGGTATGGGCGACATCTACAATGCGACCTATATCGGTGCTAACCAAAACGAAGAAGTATTCAGCATCGAAGATGACGCGGGTGTTCACTACTACAACTCCATCTTCATGGATTTTGCGGGTGGGGGTGTCGCAATTGCTGGCGACTCTATCTCGGGTTTGACAGAAGTTAGCGACGGAGTGACTCGTATCGATTTCCGCAACAACATTTGGTATAATCTTGGTGACGGAACAGCCAACGGTCTTTCTTCCAATGCAGACATTGTAACCTTTTTGACCGCAACCGGTAAGGGCAACACGATCCAAGACCCGATGCTCTACGGTGTGAGTCGTATCGCAGACGGTGGACTCGACCCTCGCCCCATGGCTGCCAGCCCAGCATTTACTAACGCTCTCAAGGACGAGCCAGCTGATGGTTGGTTCCTCGACGTAGACTTCCAAGGTGCATTCGGTGAAACCAATTGGGCAGCTGGATGGACGAAGCTATCCATCGATGGCTACCTCCCGGAGTCTATCGAGCGTAAAAGTGGCGAAATCTTTGCCACGGCAGTTCGTACTGACCTCGACGTGGGTGCTGGAGAAGTCCGTGCTATGGGGCTTATTGTAACTGGTGATGTACCTCGTATGGTGATGATCCACGCTGAGGGGCAAGCTCTCCTTAACCTAACCCCGCCGGTACTTACAGCTGCCTCCTCCACAGCCTTCAGAATCTACAGCTACAGCGAAGGCGAGTACATCATGGACAACAAGATCTGGACCAACTGGGCTGAGACGGACCAGAAGGACGCTATCGAGGCCATGTACCGCGTTTATGATCGTGGTGACCTCACTGGAGATACCACTAGCGCGATTGCCCTTCTCTCGCTCAATCCGGGTGCCTACTCAGTTGATGTGTACAATCCAGATGGTACAGCCGGCGAATCAGTTATGGCTGTCACTTTCGTCGATTAGTCGTTGAGCAAAATCTTTCAAAGCCGATTGGCTTTGTGATTACGGGGACTGGCCCTCCTTGGCGGGGGGGCCGGTTTTGTTCGTTTTGAATCAGTGGGAGTTAAAGCAATGAATATTGCCCGAAAGAGAATTGCGGTGGCTGTGCTGCGGGACCGTCTCGTCCTCTTGTTTTGTCTCATCGCTTCGTTGGTTGCCGCACCTGTCTGGGCAGCCGAACTAGATCTGTTGGAATTGACGGGTGTATTTGAATTCGGAGGCTCCACAAAAGTGAGTCTATCGCACAAGCAAAATGGCCATCTCGGTTGGATTGAAGTTGGGCGTGAAAGGATGGGGATCGCAATTGTCTCTGCGAGCCTTTCGCCGCCATCGGCAACGGTTGCCAGAGGGGGCGATGTGAAGAAAATCCAACTGAGGGAGGCCAAGGTACGGCCGCTCAACTTAGCTCAAAAAGTTCGAGAGCGGCGGAAAAGCGAGGCAGAGATCTCCTTCGACGCAACGATGGTAATGTCCTTCGAGCGCGTGCAGGAACTCCGCAAAGAAAACGCGAGAAAGAGAAGGGAAGCCCTGCTCTCGCGGAGCGTCGAAGATTAAAATCCTCACGTTGGCCACTGTCCGCTGCCGTGCTTGGAGCACGTTTAACGTGCCATTTGCAACTCGGTTCTTGATTTTTCTCAAGTTTCATATCAACAAATCCGCATACGTTGATGGGATGCATTCGTTTCGCCTCCTGAAATTCTAGAAAAATCGATCGTACCACTATGCCAAAAAACTTCGTATTTTCCTCTGAATCCGTTGCCGAGGGACACCCCGACAAGGTTTCTGACTACATTTCAGACAGCGTCTTGGACGCCTGCCTCGAGCAGGATCCAACCAGCCGCGTCGCTTGCGAGACGCTCGTGAAGAGCAACGCGGTCGTCTTGGCAGGTGAGATCACCACGAAGGCGAAGCTCAACTACGAGGACATCGTCCGCAACGCCATCCGCGAGATTGGCTACGTCAACGACGACGACGTTTTCCATGCCGACCAGGTTTTCATCACCAACAACCTTACCAGCCAATCTCCGGACATCGCCCAGGGCGTGGACGCCAAGAAGGCCAAGGGCAAGGACACGGCGGAGCAAGGGGCTGGCGACCAGGGCATCATGTTCGGCTTTGCCTGCGACGAAACGCCGGAATTGATGCCGGCGGCCCTCATGTACTCGCACCGCATCGGCCGCGAGATCGCTCGCGTACGCCACGGTGGCCGCCAAGCGAAGTGGTTGCGTCCGGACTGCAAGTCGCAGGTTTCGGTCCGTTACGAGAACGGCAAGATCGCGGAGATCACCGCAGTGGTCATTTCTACGCAGCACTCGGCCGACGTGTCCAAGAAAACGATCGAGGATTTCATGGTCAACAAGGTCATCAAGAAGTGCCTGCCCAAGAAGCTCATCACTAAGAACACCAAGTTTTTGGTCAACCCGACTGGCCGTTTCGTAATCGGCGGGCCTCAGGGCGACGCGGGTCTCACGGGCCGCAAGATCATCGTGGACACCTACGGTGGCGCGGGCCGTCACGGTGGTGGCGCCTTTTCGGGCAAGGACCCTTCCAAGGTCGACCGTTCCGCTGCCTACATGTGCCGTTGGGTCGCGAAGAACATCGTGGCCGCTGGCTTGGCCTCGAAGGCGGAGCTGCAGGTTGCTTACGCGATCGGCTACCCCGAGCCTGTGAGCGTGACGGTGGATACTTTTGGCACCAGCTCCGTCGCCGAAGAGGCGATCGAAGCTGCGGTTTCCGAAGTGTTCAGCTTCAAGCCGGCTAACATCGTCAAGCAGCTCAACTTGCTGCGTCCGATCTACCGCGGCACCACCAACTACGGCCACTTCGGCAAGGACGACTTGCCTTGGGAGCAGACGGATAAGGTCGCAGCTCTCAAAAAGGCGGTTACGAAATTCCAATAACTAGAGGAGGAGAAGAAATAATGAGTGAAACAACGACAGAAACGCTGCCGTACAAGGTAGCAGCCAAGACCCCAGAAGAGTTCCAGGAACACGCCGAATTCGGCCGCAAGGAAATCACCATCGCGGAAGCGGAGATGCCGGGCCTCATGGGCGTCCGCGCCAAGTACGCTGCCGAGAAGCCGCTGGCAGGCGTGCGCATCATGGGCTCTTTGCACATGACGATCCAGACCGCGGTCCTCATCGAGACCTTGGTCGACCTCGGCGCCGACGTGCGTTGGGTATCTTGCAACATCTACTCAACTCAGGACCACGCGGCGGCGGCTATCGCGGCGGCAGGCGTTCCGGTTTTTGCCTGGAAGGGCGAGACCTTGGAAGAATACTGGTGGTGCACGGACCAAGCGCTCCGTTTCCCTGGCGGCCTTGGCCCGCAGCTGATCGTCGACGACGGTGGCGACGCGACCTTGCTGATCCACAAGGGCTACGAGCTCGAGGACGGCAGCGACTGGGTTAACACGGAATCCGGTTCCGAAGAGGAGCAGATCATCAAGAACCTGCTCAAGCAAACCCACGCTGAAAATCCCACGCGTTGGCACGACGTGGTGAAGGAGTGGAAGGGCGTTTCTGAAGAAACGACCACTGGCGTACACCGTCTCTACCACATGGAGAAGGCTGGTCAGCTTTTGGTGCCTGCCATTAACGTGAACGACTCCGTGACCAAGTCCAAGTTCGACAACCTCTACGGTTGTCGCGAGTCGCTGATCGACGGCATCAAGCGCGCTACCGACGTCATGACAGGCGGCAAGGTGGCAGTGGTTTGTGGATACGGCGACGTGGGCAAGGGCTGCGCTCAAGCCCTCGTCGGCATGGGAGCTCGTGTGATCGTCACTGAGATCGATCCGATCTGCGCCCTGCAGGCTGCCATGGAAGGCTTTGAAGTTACGACAGTCGAGGACACTCTGGGCCGTGCCGACATCTACGTCACCACCACCGGCAACAAGGACATCATCACCCTCGAGCATATGAAGGCGATGAAGGACCAGGCGATCGTTTGTAACATCGGTCACTTCGACAACGAGATCCAAGTAGACAAGCTGCTCAAGTATCCCGGTATCCAGCATCTGAATATCAAGCCGCAGGTCGACCAGTACACATTCCCCGACGGCAACGCCATCTTCTTGTTGGCTGGCGGACGCCTCGTGAACCTCGGTTGCGCGACGGGTCACCCATCCTTCGTCATGTCGAACTCCTTCGCGAACCAGACGCTCGCTCAGATCGATCTCTGGAAGAAGAAGGACGAGTACAAGGTAGGCGTTTACCGTCTCGCCCAGGAGCTCGACGAGGAAGTGGCTCGCCTCCACCTCGACAAGATTGGGGTGAAGCTGACCAAGCTCACTCCTGAGCAGGCGGACTACATCGGCGTGAACCAAGCGGGCCCCTTCAAGCCTGCCCACTATCGCTACTAGCGTTTCGCTAAGCTTCCATTTTGCGCCTCGTCCGGTTCTCCGGACGGGGCTTTTTTTGGTTCATCCGCAAAGGTGGTGGAAAGTCGTTTTCTACGCTTCAGCCTTTAAGGAACGACTCCTCTGCGGTGGGCCGGGCAGAACCGGTCCACAAGGGCTGCTCGACTCAGCGTTTCCTGCGAGCCGTTGACGGTCTCTTTTACGATTGTTACGGCTTGGTTTGACAGCGTTTGCCAGCCGCTTTCATTCGCTGAGTGCTCGCTACACCCTCCTACCTATCCTCTCGATTCGGTTCCGCTCTCATCTTCGGTTGCCTGGTCGTATCGCTTTGCCTGTTCCTGATCCTGCTGCAGGGCTGTTCTTCGCAGAGGCAAACGCCTCACGAATGGGTGCTGCAGTCCCAAGCCACAGCGGGCAGCTTGGATTTCGTCGAGCTCTTGGAGATGGCGGAGCAGGTGAAGTTGATGTCGGGCGGAAGGTTGCTCATCCGCCCTGTTCCCGGCGGCGAAGTTGCCAGCGGCCCGGACATTTATGCGGCGGTGTCGGAACGTCGGGTAGAGATGGGCAACGGATGGCCGAATTGGTGGTCGGGCCGGCATCCTTCTTGGTCGGTCATGAATGCGGGGCCGTTCGACTTCATGAACTTGGACGCCTCCATGATGTTCTTCTTGGAGGGGGAAGGCACGGCTTTGGCCAACGAGTTGGCTAGCGGAGACGGGATCATTTGGAGACCGGCTTGGTGGCCGGGCATGGAGTTTGGCTTGCTTTCGAAGGAGCCGATCATGGGGCTCGACGACTTGAAGGACAAGAAGGTCCGCATCGGTCCGGGCTTGCCGGGTGAAGTCTTCACGGAGGCATCGGGGGCCTACACGATTCCGCTCGTTCCGGAGGAGATGCGCCCTGCCTTAGAGCAGGGCTTGATCGATGCAGTTGAATGGACGACCGCGAGAGGCGTCTTGGATTTGAATCTGCACGATGTCAGCCCTAACGCGATTGTTCCGGCGATCTGGCAACCTGCAGTTGTATCCGATTTTCTGATAAACGAAGCGGCATACGACGAGCTTGGCGAGGACCTGAAAGCGATATTGGAGTCCGCTCTAAAAGCGTATGCCTTGACGACCACCGTGAAGTCGAAGTTGGCGGACTTCGATGCTCTCGAGGCGCTCAAGCAGGCCAATGTGAACTTTCATGCCTGGAGCAAGGAGGACATCGAGCGTTGGCGCGTCGCCAACGAGTCAATCCTTGAAGGATATCGGGCCCGGGATGATTACACGAAGAGGCTGATCTCGGAGAAGCAAGCCTTCAAGGAGCGCTACAACCGCTACTACGAGTACTTTGGAGCGTATGATTGAGTTTAGGCAGAGGGGGTAGCGTAAGCCGAAAGTATGAATGAAGAAGTTTGTTGAACATAGATCTGTATTCCTTTTTTGGGTACTTGTTCTGACTGTGTTTATTCTGATTTCGGGGTTCACGGCTGTTCGCTTTTCGGTGACGAAGCGAGGCTTGGATAAGGACTTGGAACGCCGAGCGGAGAATGTGGCCTTGCGCATCGTGGACGCAATATCGCCGACCATATGGGATATTTATCGTAAGTCTGACCACCGAGAGTATTCTGCGGAGGTCTCATCGGCCGTCCTAGACTCGGAATTTCGCGATACCTTTGTTCTTGGGGTTGTTGTGTATGGGAATTTTGGGCACGTCTACATGGGGCGTTTTCGAGATGGCGAAGCGTTGGTGGGTTACAATGAGGCTTTGGAGAAGCGAATCCAAAGCGAGGCGGATTTGAGTTTCTACGAGGCGATCAAAAACGGTCCGATGACGATTGGTAACGTGCGCGTTTACCTCAGCTCGAGGGAGAATCGAAACCTGATTCGCAACACATTGCTCATCGACGTGGCTGAAGCCCTCTCTGTCTCGGTCCTTATCGTTGCCTGCCTGTTCTTCATCTTGCGCAAGGCATTGATCGCTCCCATGCGAGAGCTGAGTATTGCGAGCCATGTAATCGAGTCCTTACGAGAAGCGGTTGTGGTGACGGATCGCAAGGGGGTCGTTGTCGACGTGAATCCTTTTTTCTGCCGTATGTTTGAAAGGCGGAAAGGCGCGATGGTGGGGAAGCCTCTCGATCTAAGCGTGGAAAGTAGTGAGAGCGTAGATACGCTGCTCTCCATCTGGAATGGAACTTCGAAGGATCGTGTTTGGTCGGGGGAGGCTCGCGTGTCTCTCGAGGGAAAAAGAGGGCAAGTTTGTCTATGCCAGTGTCTCGCCTGTGATGTTGGAAGGCCAGGTTTCTGATTACACGGTCACGGTATTCCAAGGTATTGAAGAATTGAAGGAGGCGGAAGAGGCGCTCAAGCAGCGCAATCGAGAACTCGAATCTGCCAGGGATCGGGCGGAAGCTTCTAGCCGGGCCAAGGACGACTTTCTTTCGATCATGAGCCACGAGTTGCGTACGCCTTTGAATCCGATTATCGGCTTTGGAAACTTGATCAACGACGAGCTGGAGGATCCTGAGTTGCTGGAGCAAATGGGAGTGCTCTTGAACTCGGCCTCGCACTTGCTCCGTTTGATCGAGTCGGTTCTGGAATACACGAAACTTGAGCGTGATCCTTCGCAATGTGAGGTGACGGTGTTCGATTACCGGTCCGTTTGCGAAAACCTGCTGGGTTCAGTTAAGTTGGAGGCGGATAAGAAAACGCTAAGCGTCGGCGCCGAGCATCGTTTTGCGGGCGGATTGGAGGAAAAGGGCGGAGACTTTCATATCGTATGCGATAAGACAAAGTTCGAGCAGATCGCATTGAATTTTCTTGTGAACGCCATCAAGTTCACGAGCGAGGGGAGTGTATCCATAGAGACATTACTAGTTCCTGGGAAACTTCGTCTATCCGTTAAGGATACGGGAATAGGGATTGCGGAGGAAGACATCGAGAAGGTCTTTCAAGCTTTTACGCAGGTTGACTCCTCGCTTCGCCGCAAGCACCAGGGTATCGGCCTCGGTCTAGCGATCAGCAGCAAGCTGGCTGAAGCGATGGGGGGAGAAATAGGCTGTCGGAGCGAGCTGGGCAAGGGCACCGAGTTTTGGCTGGAAATCCCCGTCGACGTGGAAGCAGCCCACCCAAGTGCCGCGTCGGCTGAGGAAGCCGCCACCCTGACGCAGACTGCGGGCAAGTGCGTGCTCGTCGTGGAGGACGACACTGAAAACCGTCGCTTGATTGAAGTTCAATTGAAGAAGCTCGGCTACGAGACCATCTCCGCTTCTTCGGGGGCGGAGGCGGTGGAACGAGCCGATGAAGCTCAAGTAGACCTTGTTTTGATGGACTTGGAAATGGATGATATGGACGGGTTCGAGGCGATGGAGGAGATCCGGCAGCGCTCGGAGAAGAACAAGGAGACCCCGGTAATCGCGTTCACTGCCCACGCCTCGGCAATTACGGAGGCCCAATGCAAGGAGCGTGGCTTCGACGACTTTTTGGCGAAGCCATACTCGGTGATGGTCCTCGAAAAAAAGCTGAGATTGTGGCGTGATCGCCGCATCAAAGCCTAGGCTTGTTCGCGGGAATCGTGATTGGCATGGCGATAGCGACGCTTTAGCCTGCCTTCTTTTTCATGCTTCCCCTTCCTGATACCGCCTTTGAACGTTTTCACCCCTTAGTTGCGCGTTGGTTCACGGACGAGCTGGGAGAGCCGACGGACATTCAGAGGAAGGCGTGGCGCTTGATTTCAGCGGGCGAGCACTGCTTGATCTCTGCCGCAACGGGTAGCGGAAAGACCTTGGCCTCCTTCCTTTGGGCCATAAGCCAACTCGCCTCCGGCGAATGGGAGCTTGGCCAGACTCGAGTGCTCTACGTCTCTCCCTTGAAAGCGCTGAATAACGACATCCGTCGGAACTTGCTGGGGCCCTTGGAAGCCCTGCGGGAGCTTTTCGAGGAAGAGGGAGTCGCTTGGCCGGAGATTCGGGTGATGACTCGAAGCGGCGACACGCAGCAGGGCGATCGCCGCAAGATGTTGCGCCATCCGCCGGAAATCCTCATCACCACTCCGGAAAGCCTCAACCTGCTCCTTACTTCAAAGGATGGGCAACGTTCCCTGCAGGGGATCCGGTCCGTTGTCATCGACGAAGTCCATTCCGTGGTAGGAAGCAAGCGTGGGGTCTACTTGATGACCGCTGTCGAGCGTTTAGCCCATCTTTGCGGCGAGTTTCAACGTATCGCGCTATCCGCGACCGTGCGCCCTATGGAGCTGGTCGCGTCCTATATTGGTGGATACAAGGACGGAGTTCCCCGAACAGTTGCGCGGGCTCGCTCGGAGGCGAGCAAGTCTTATGAGATTTCGGTCCGGTTTCCGGCGGAAGCGAACGAAGACGCGAATGACGATGACTTTTGGCGCCCGATCGTGCAGGACCTCAAGGTGCTGGTGTCTGATAACCGTTCTACGCTCATCTTCGTAAACAGCCGAAAGCTCTGCGAGAAGTTGGCTTACAAGATCAATCGGGATGAGCCGGCGCCAATCGCGTATTCGCATCATGGATCGCTTTCGAAGGAAATTCGCTTTGCGGTAGAGCAACGACTAAAGAAGGGGGAGCTGAAGGCAATCGTAGCAACTAACTCTCTGGAGATGGGAATCGATGTGGGTGCCCTGGATTGCGTGGTCATGGTGCAGTGTCCCGGACAGATTTCCTCGGCGGTGCAGAAGGTGGGAAGAGCGGGGCATCAAGTCGGGGCGATTAGTCGAGCTGTGGTTTTTCCGTCGCATTCCCGCGATTTTTTGGAGTCGGCTGTATTGTCGCAGTCGATACAGGAAAGAGCTATCGAAGCGGTACATCCGGTCGAGGCGCCGCTAGACGTGCTGGCGCAGGTGCTGGTTTCGATGCTCGGTTCGGGACCCCAAGAAATCGACGCTCTCTTTTCACTGGTTCGCAATGCCTACCCTTACCGATCGTTGTCGCGAGAAGTCTTCGACCTTGTTTTAAACATGCAAGCGGGACGTTATGCGGGGAGCCGCTTGCGGGAGCTTAAAGCGAGGATTGCGATCGACCGGGAGGCCAACACGGCGACCTTGCGAAAGGGAGCGTTGATGGCTTTCTATTTTTCGGGAGGAGTGATTCCGGATCGAGGTTATTTCCATTTGCGCCACAGCGGCAACGGTGGGCGGATAGGCGAACTGGATGAAGAGTTTGTTTGGGAGAGGAAGATTGGAGAAGTATTCACTTTAGGGGTACAAAGCTGGCGAATCGACCAGATTACCTACAACGACGTGCTGGTCTCTCCGGCAAGTGGTGGCGAAGAAGCTCCCCCTTTTTGGAGAGCGGATGTCTTCGATCGAGATTTTCACTTTTCGAATCGCATCGGAGAATTTTTGGAATGGGCTGACGAGCGTTGTGGCAGTGCCGGTTTTGTCGACGAGCTTCAGAAACGGTTCAAAATGGATGCGGTCGCATCCAAGGCCTTGCAGGAGTTCCTTGAGCGGCAGCGTTTGGCGACGGGGCGAGGCTTGCCTCATCGGCATCACCTGCTGGCTGAAGTCATCGACGCGGCCCCCGGAGGCGCTCCCGGGCAGCAGTTGGTGCTGCACACCCACTGGGGTGGACGGGTGAATCGACCCTATGCCTTGGCCTTAGACGCTGCTTGGAGCGAGTCCTTCGGACATAGGACGGAGGTATACGTGAACAACGACTGTGTGGTCGTGATGTTGTCGGACGAGGTCTCGCTAGAGGAAGTTCTGGGTCTTGTGAGTCTAAGAAATGTGGATACCTTGTTGCGGAACCGCTTGGAAGGCTCTGGTTTTTTTGGCGCCCGTTTTCGTGAGGCCGCAGGAACCTCGCTGCTGATCACGCGAAACAAGGCAGGGCAGCGATTGCCGCTTTGGCTGAGTCGTATGCGTTCCAAGAAACTGTTCGAATCCGTGCAGCGTTACGACGACTTCCCGCTTCTTTTGGAGGCATGGCGCAGTTGCCTGAAGGATGCTTTCGACATGGATTCGCTGCGTCTGGTTTTGGGAGAGTTGGAACAGGGCGAAATTTCGGTAACCATGACCCGCGGGAGCAAGGCAAGTCCGTTTGCTTCCAGTGTGGCGTGGCGACAGATCAACGACGAGTACATGTACGCGACCGATAGTCCCAGCGGTTCGGGGCGTTCGAATTTGCGTGAAGACTTGGTTCGCTCCGTAGCGTTCGACGCGGAGAACCGTCCGCAAGTCGACGAGGAGCTAGTGCTCGCTTTTGAGGCGAAACGGCAACGATTGGCGGAAGGGTACGCGCCGACCGACGGCTTGGAGCTGAAGGAATGGTTGCGGGATCGGATCGCGATTCCCCAAAGGGAGTGGGAGCTCTTTTGCGATAGGCTCGCTTTGGGAGGTAGCGTCCGCTCTCCGAGCGGACCGGAGGACGATTTGGAGACAGCTCGGAGCGCTGCCGCTACCTCGGGAGGTTGGGTTTTCCTGAAGGAGGATAAGCAACGTTTTGAACGTTTGTTTTGCCCTGTTCCTGATGTGGACTTGCTCTGCGAGTTCCTCTCGTACTATGGACCCGTATCGATTGAGGGACTACGCGCTTGGCTGGAGGCTTCTGCAGTCGAGCTGACTGTGCTCCTGGACAGCTTGGAGGATGCGAGGCGAATTGTGAGGGGTCCTCTCTTGGAAGGGGAGGATGCGGAGTTCGTTTGCGAGGCGGAAAATTTCGAAATCTTGCTGCGCATGAAGCGGGCTCGCGGACGTGCAGCATTCCAGGCTCTGCCGCTGGCCCGTTTTGGCCTGTTCCTTGCGAGCTGGCAAGGGGTTGCGAGAAACCACGAGCAAGAGGATGGATTGCGGGATTGCTTGGATCGCCTGCTGGGATGGACGGCTTCAGTCTCAGAATGGGAGGGCTCGTTGTTGCGGTCTCGAGTTGATGGATACAGCGGGTCGAAACTGGACGCGTTGCTGGTTGAAGATGGTACTTTTTGGTACGGCACGAAGGGAGCGGGGGTTGGCTTTTGCTTGCCTGAAGATTGGGAGTTGCTCCGCCCTGAGGAAGAAGGGGACCCGCTAACGGAAAAGGAAGCTGCGTTGCTCGAGATTCTAGAGATGGGAGGCCGCTTTGGCTTTTCTCAGCTTTTGGACAGGTTGTCTGTGGGCGCCGCTGAGTTGGAAGCGATTTTATGGAGCTTGGTCTGGAAGGGAATGGTGTCGAATGACGCATTTGCAGCAGTACGAAAGGGAGCGCACGGAAAATTCCAGCTTTGTTCAGGGGGAGCGAGGCGAGAGCAGAGCCCGCGGTCATTGCGGTTGGGGAGGCGCTCGCGAGCGAGTCGTCCGATCGTGTATCCGGGCGCCTGGTACAAGCTGCCCACGAGGGTTGGAGATTTGGATGTCGTTGACTCCTTAGAATTTGAGAAAGAAAGAGCTCGTATCGTGCTGGATCGCTATGGCGTTGTGTTTCGCGAGTTGTTGCTCCGCGAGCAAGTGGGCTTTCGGTGGAAGGAGCTTTTCAAGGCGTTTCGTCTGCTAGAGCTTTCTGGTGAGATCGTAGGAGGACGCTTTTTCGAGGGGATCCCGGGGCTCCAGTTTGCTTCCAAGGAGGCGCTGCGGCGGTTGAAAAAGTCTTTGCCGGAGAAGGCAATCTATTGGATGTCAGCCGTTGACCCGGTTTCGCTTTGTGGGATTGCTTTGGAGGAGCTCAAGGCGGCTTTGCCAAAGCGCCTTGCGACAACGCGTTTGCTCTACCGCGGCAGCGAGTTGGTGGCAGAGGCTCAACGGGGTGGACGGGTTTTGCGATTTCACCTTGAGCCCAAGGATGCAGATCTGACGCAGATCGTTGGCGTGATGGCGGATGCGCTCGGCTTGCAGGCGTTGAGCCAATTGAAGCTTGAATCTATCAACGGCGAGGATGCCCGGAGTAGTCCCTATCTAGAGTCCCTGCAATCAGTCTGGAGGCTACACTGCGACCACAAGCAGGTAGTGGTCGAGGGAGTGCTTGTTTGAATTGAGACGGGGCCTAGGTTTCTCTGCCATCCATTGGCATTTGACCGCTTGCGAATGTCACGAACGCGGTCTTTGGCACTATAGTGCGGGTGTGGTTTTAGCGAAAGGTGGAGTTCATGGGTTTTCACCGATGGGAATGGGGGAGATAGATGCTAGATATGATTCTTTTTAGCTTCTGTTGATTTGGCTTTCGTTGCTGAGAAGAATTACTAGGGTCGGACGGTAATTGTCCCAGCTAGCTTGCTAGGATTGCTGCGGTCCCAACTCTACATGCAGGAATCTGATCCCCCCGAAACCGATCGGCGTTTCTACGCCCACACAAAAACGTGCCCCGATGGAAGCGTTGCCCCCTTGTGCGAATGGGAACCGCTGTACTCCGAGGAGTGCGGGAGCTTGGAGTGGCAGCCCTGCGAGAAGTGCGAATCGAGGGACCCGCAACACGGGCATCTTAACAAGGTGGCGTATTTGGCGGGGAGGTTTGCGGAGGAGATGTTTTCCGCAGGAAGCGAGGAAGCGAAGGCGGCAAGGGAGTGGGGGAGGCTAGCGGGTTTTTGGCATGACCTCGGGAAATTTGCTCCTAAGTGGCAGGTGTATTTGAGGAAGAAGGTGGGCGATGCCCATGAGGACGAGTGTATTGGGACGGTGGACCACTCGACGGCGGGTGGGCAATGGGCCGCGAAGCAGGATGGACTTTGGGGGCATTTGCTAGCGTATGGGATTGTTGGGCACCACAGTGGTTTGCTAGACGTGGTTTCCAATGGCACGAGTTGTCAGGAGGCTCGGCTTTCAAAGACAGTTGAGGATTACTCGAATGCTCCAGAGGAGCTTCTGGAGCGTCGATCGGGGGCTCCGCCTGAGTTTGTGTTGGATGCGATCAGGCAAGGTAAAGAGGGGGCTTATGTGGCATCATTCTTCTCGCGTATGCTTTTTTCCTGTTTGGTGGACGCGGATTTTTTGGCGACCGAGTCTTTCATGAACGCGGCTCAGGCGGGTGGTCGCAATGCGGTTGAAGGCAATTGTTTGGAGGCGATCAATCGGCTGGTCGCTGAGAGGATCGCGTCGTTTGGCGAACCTGCGAGTAACGATATCGTCAACCAGCAGCGGGCGAAGGTGGTGGCGGACTGTGTGGAAAAGGCTCGAGCTCCGGCGGGGTTGTTTACGCTGACCGTTCCTACGGGGGGTGGGAAGACGCTGTCGTCGCTTCGCTTTGCGTTGCAGCATGCTCTGAGGAACAGGCAAAAGCGGATTATCTACGTGGTGCCCTTTTCTTCGATCATCGAGCAGAATGCTGAGGTGATTCGTTCGATCGTGGCACCGTTACAGACGGAATCGTTCACGCCACTCGTGGAGCACCATTCGTCGCTTTCTCCAGAAAAGGAGACGGAGCAAAGTCGCTTGGCGGCTGAGAATTGGGATGCTTCGATTGTAATCACGACGTCCGTGCAGTTTTTCGAGTCCTTGCATGGTGCGAAGACATCGCGTTGTCGCAAGCTCCACAATATCGCGAACGCGGTGGTGATATTAGACGAAGCGCAGACTTTGCCTGTGAGCTTTTTGGAGCCGTGTTTGAAGAGTTTGCAGGAGCTGAGCGACCACTACAATACGACGACAGTGCTTTGCACGGCGACGCAACCAGCGATTGGATACAATGAAGAAGAGTTTCCGATTGGGCTGAAGGGATGTCGGGAGATTATTGAAGACCCGAAGGCTCTTTTCGATGCGCTGAAGCGTGTTGAGGTTGAGCAGCTTGGTATGTGTTCGGATAAGCATCTGGCGGAGCGAATGGGGAGTTCGGAGCAGGTGCTGTGCATTGTGAATCGAAGAAAGCACGCGCAGGAGATATTTCGAAAGCTCAATGGGTCGGGGGGAGCTTTTCATTTGTCGGCTCTTATGTGCCCAGAGCATCGTAGCCAAATTTTAGCGTTAGTGAGAAAGTGTTTGGATAAGGGAGAACCTGTGCGGCTGGTTTCGACTCAGCTTATCGAGGCTGGCGTGGATGTTGATTTTCCGGTGGTTTATCGCTCTTTGGCGGGGCTGGATTCGGTCGCTCAAGCAGCTGGGCGTTGTAATCGAAATGGAAAATTGAAAGGTGCCGACGGGGTGCCGTGCTTGGGAAAGGTTTTTGTGTTTGAAGCGGAGGAACAGGCGGCGGAAAGCTATTTCAGGGAGACCGCTCAGGTTGCTGCCCAGGTGTTGGATATGCATGACGATCTCTTGGGGGAGAAAGCGATTCATCACTATTTTGATCTCTATTACTACCAACAAAAGAGTCGTTGGGACGAGAAGGAGGTTGTGAAGAGCTTCCGACTCGAGGGGCGTAGAAAGGACTGTCCGTTTCGTTTCAAGTTCAGAAGCGTAGCGGAGTGCTTCAAGCTGATCGATGATTGGCAGACGACTGTTATCATCCCTTTCGATGAGTCGGCGGAAGCGTTGATCGGGCAATTGCGGAACGAGTCGATACCAATCCATCGAAATTTACTCCGCCGACTACAGCGGTTTACGGTCCAGGTGCCGCCTAAATGGGTTCGAGAGAATTCAGGCTCGTTTGAGGAATTGAGGGATGGACAGTTTCTCGTGCTTATTTCTCCACAGCTGAATTACTCGAAGGATTTTGGGATTACTTTCGATGAAGAACACGGCGGAGCTCAGCTACTGAACATTTGAATACGACATTATGAAATATGGAATCACACTCAAAGTCTTTGGAGACTACGCTCTGTTTTCTCGACCCGAGATGAAGGTCGAGCGGGTCTCTTACGACGTTATCACCCCTTCCGCGGCCCGCGGAATTCTCGAAGCGATTTACTGGAAGCCGCAGATCCGGTGGATCATCGACGAGTTGACTGTGCTTAACCCGATTCGTTTTACGAATATTCGGAGAAACGAGATTTCGGCTAAGGTGGCGGTTAAGGGGGCAAGTGGCGTCAATGCAGGCATGAAGGATCCGACGGTGGTGCCGCGTCTAGCGGTTGATCAAAATCGTCAACAGCGGGCATCGATGGTTTTGAAGGACGTGTCGTATGTGATAAAGGCGCATGTCGAAATTTTGGATACGAGGATGGAGCGAGGCGGCGAGAAGATCGCACTGCCGCAAGCCGTGGGAAAGCATTTGGATATGTTTAAGCGTCGAGCGCGGAAGGGGCAGGCATTTCACCAGCCGTACTTTGGGTGTCGAGAGTTTCCTGTGAGCTTCGAGTTGATCGAAGAGGAAGCGAACTTGCCTCGGCCACACGAGGAACTGCTAACGGATGATACTAAGGATCTCGGTTATATGCTTCATGACATCGAGTTCCAGCAGGACCGAGCTACCAAGAAGGTGAAATCTACCACTCCGCATTTCTTCAGGGCTGAAATGCTGAACGGAGTGATTGCTGTGCCTGAACTTCCATTCCCCGTCGCATCATGATTCTGCAATCGCTAAACGAACTCTACGATCGTCTCGCGGAAGACAAGGCATACGCTATCTCGCCACCGGGATTTTCTCCGCAGAAGATTAGCTTCAAAATCGTGATCCGTCTTGATGGGAGTTTTATTCCGCCACAGGACGCGAGAAGCCCTAATGACAAGGGGAAGCTGCAGAACACTTTGGTCGAAGTTCCTGGTGGTGCGAAGCCGTCCGGGGCAGGAGTTAATCCGTGTTTTCTTTGGGATAATCAGACTTACCTGCTCGGGCGACAGCCTGAGGATAAAAAGTCTGGCTTTGGAATTGAGCGATTCGAGGCCTTTCGAGAACGCCATTTGGCCCTCGAGAAGGAGATAGATTGTCCGGAGTTTTCCGCAGTCTGTCGGTTTCTCGAGAGTTGGGATCCTGTTAATGTAGAGACGTATCCAATATTAAACGAGTTGGGAACTGGATTTGGTGTATTTCAGATCCAAGGACAAAAGGGGTATGTGCATGAGACGCCGAAGATTCGGAACTGGTGGATCAAAAATCAACCGAGGGAAGTATCGGCCTCACGAGGGCAGTGTTTGATCAGTGGTGAACGCGATGTTGAGATCGCCCGGCTGCATCCAAAGATAAAGGGAGTCGTTGGGGCTCAGTCTGCGGGAGCATCTATCGTATCCTTCAACGATGCAGCTTATGAGTCTTACGCGAAAACGCAGAGCTTTAATAGTCCTGTGAGTGAAGACGTTGCCTTTCGTTATGGTACTGCGTTGAACGCACTATTGACGGGACCGAAGTCAAGGGATCATCGAATTCGAATCGGGGATACAACGTGTGTTTTCTGGACTGAGAGGCAGAGCGCGTTCGAAGACGTGTTTGCGGATATTCTTGGGAGTGGATCCCACGCGACCGACGAGGTTCAAGATGAGACACAACGCGAGCGAATTGAGCGGTGTTTGAAGGCGATACAATCCGGACGCGGATTCGTGGACGATAAAGCCCCTGTGGAAACGCCGTTCTACCTTCTCGGTCTTGCTCCGAATGCGGCGCGGCTTTCGGTTCGGTTTTTCCTACGGTCTACGATTGAAGAATTGCTGAAGAAATTGAATGCCCATCTCGAGGATATGAAGATTGTCCGGCAGTTTGAGAATCAAACGACGAAGGGGCGGAAGCCGGATCCTGAGTTTCCTGCTGTGTGGCAGCTGTTGAACCAATCGGCTCGGGTTAGCGATGAGGTTCCGCCTTTGCTAGGTGGAGCGTTGACGAGAGCGATTGTGGAAGGGACGCGGTATCCGGAAGCTCTGTACGGAGCCGTACTGCGACGTATTAGGGCGGATCGAACGATCAATTATCTGAGAGTCGCGATAGTGAAAGCGACCCTCGTAAGAAACCATCAATATGAAATTCCAACTATGTTAGACAAATCCGAAACCACCCCTGCGTATCTGCTAGGGCGTCTATTTTCCGCATTAGAGAAAACTCAGGAAGACGCTCTGTCAGGTCTCAATGCGACGATCCGAGATCGTTTCTACAGTGCCGCTTCCGCTACGCCTGCTAGCGTGTTTCCTCGCCTCTTGAGGACGTATCAGCATCACCTGTCGAAGTTGAACCCAGGTGGAAAAGTTGTACGAGAAAAACTAGTACAAGAAATCATTGATCCACTGGAAAGCTCAGGCTTTCCCTCTCAGCTGAATATCAAGGCTCAAGGTCTTTTTGCCATTGGCTACTATCACCAACGCAAAGCCTTTTTCACTTCAAAAACCGAAAACGACGAATCCTAAACCTGACTTCTAAATAAATACTGTTATGCAAAATCGATACGATTTCCTTTTCCTTTTCGACTGCCAAGATGCCAATCCGAACGGCGATCCCGATGCAGGCAATTTGCCGCGACTCGATGTGGAGACGGGGCAGGGGCTGGTGACGGATGTTTGCCTGAAGCGTAAGATCCGTAACTTCGTCGATCAAACGACTGACAAGCGTATCTATTTCGTGGAGGGTGCGGTTCACAACAACCAGCACAAAGAGGCCTACGAAGCGATTGGCGAAAAGCCCGAAAAAAAGGTCAAACCGGAGATTAAGGACAAGGCGACGGCTTGGATGTGTGAGAACTATTTTGATGTCAGAACCTTTGGGGCGGTGATGTCGACTGAGGTGAACTGTGGTCAGGTACGTGGACCGATCCAGTTGTCGTTCGCTCGTTCGATTGATCCGGTCGTTTCTAGCGAGCATGCGATTACACGGACTTCGGTGACCAACGAGAAGGACATCGAGAAGGAGCGGACTATGGGGCGGAAGTTTACGGTGCCTTACGGGCTGTATTTGGCAAAAGGCTTCGTAAATCCGTTTTTGGCAAAGCAAACTGGTTTTTCGGACGAGGATTTAGAGCTGCTTCTGACAGCTTTGGAAAATGCGTTTCAATTTGACCAGTCTGCGGCGCGTCCGGCGGGAAGCATGAATCCGCGTGGATTGCTTGTATTCAAGCATTCATCACAGCTGGGCAATGCTCCGAGTCACAAGCTGTTTGAGGCGGTGAGCATAAAGAAAAGTGAGAGAGTCGAGGTTCCGCGATCTCATCGCGATTATGAAGCGGTTATCGATGTGTCGAAGATACCGGAAGGAGTTGAGGTGATTAAGCGTATTTGGGCGTTTGATGAGGCTCTGGTTTCTGCGTGAAAAAAATTTAGTACTTTTGAACACTAGCGTCCAACTAAAAGTCGTTGAACATCAATTGGTTAGAATTATCGATTTCTATGTTTCTTGTATCATCTTTCATAAACAGCTGATGGATAGGGTCTTTCGAAAATATATTGACGCTCACGACTTGCAGGATTCTGGACAGATTCTCGTCCAAACCTGTCGTCTTGTTGAGAATGGCCACCATCAGGTAAGCGCAGACTGCGATCCAGATTTGGGTCTTCACCGCGTTCTCGCTCGTGCCGTAGAAGGACTTGATGCGCAGGTTCTGCTTGATCCATTTGAAGAAGAGCTCGATCTGCCAGCGAGCCTTGTAGAGCTTCGCCACGACCGCTGCTTCGAGATCGAAGTTGTTGGTGAGGAAGACCAGCGTCTTTCCCGTTTGCGCATCCACATAGCTGATACGCCTCAAGTTCGATCCGTACAGTCCCTTGGTTCTCGCGCCGTTGAGCCTGACGGTCTGGTCCGCTCTCAGTCCGGTCGACTTGTCCACGGTTCTGGACTCCTTGACGTAGAAGCTCATGTTCGACTTCGCCCTTATCACGAAGTAGGCGCGGGCCGAGTCGATGCGGAAGAGGCGTCCGAAGTCCAGATAGCCGCGATCCATCACGTAGAAGGCTCCCGCCTCGAACGCGATCCAGTCCAAGGCGTTCACGTCGTGGATCTTTCCCTCGGTCACCGCGATGAAGGCGGGTATCGGGCCGGCGAGGTCGATCACTGCGTGAATCTTGACGGCGGACTTGCTGCGTCGAAACTTCGCCCAAGGGAACAGCGACATGCACAGATCGACGATCGAAGCGTCCAAGGCGTAGACCGCTTGGTCGATCTCCTCGATGTATCTTTCCTGCGAATACAGGCGGCGAGCCTTTCTCGTGAGGACTCCAGCAAGCTCGAAGAAGGCGCGCCAGTCCCGCTTCTCGTTGACGTAGGCGAGATTGCTTCTGGAAACCGCTCCGCGGATGCCCATGGCGTAGAGCAGCTGAGCCTGCGAGCGAAGGCATGCCTCGATGTCCCGAAGACTCTCGCGATAAGTCAGCTGAGCGAAGAGCATGCAAAGGAACTGGTCGCGAGCGGAGAAGCTCCTCGAAGCCCTCGGCATCGGATACTTGGATACGCATCGGTGGAATTGCTTCCGATCGATGATGTCGACGATTTGAGAGAATACGAGGCTGCCGGAGTTCACGCCGCCCAGTCTCAATAAGCCCCTGAAAAATCCAAAGCAGATTCAAATGCGTGACACGCAAAAATCGATCTATCCAATTGAAAAACATTAACTTACAAAACCTGAACCCGCCCTTAGTTGGACACTAGTGACTTTTGAATTTTGATCATTCAGATCGCGGTTGTGGCGACGAAGACTTCTTCGTCGCCATATCCGCGCTTCAGCATTGGCTGTTCTGTCCGCGACAGTGTGCTTTGATTCATGTGGAGCGCGTGTGGTTGGATAATCGCTACACGGCAGAGGGCAATGCGATGCATGAGCGAGCTCACGACGGTCCGCATGAATTGCGGGAGGGAGTGCGGATTACGCGCGGCTTGCCGGTGAGTTCTAGGCGTTTGGGGCTGACGGGACAGTGCGACGTGGTGGAGTTTCACCCCGATGGTCGGATCGTTCCGGTCGAGTACAAGCGAGGCAGGCCGAAGGCTCATCGAGCGGATGAGGTGCAGCTCTGCGCTCAGGCTCTCTGCTTGGAGGAGATGAGAAAGGCGGAGATTGAATGCGGCTACCTTTACTACGGCAAAAATCGTCGGCGGACTGAAGTATGCTTTTCTTCTGATTTGAGGGCTTTGACTGAGAAAGTTGCTGCGGAGGTGATGAACTGTATCGAAAAAGGGAATACTCCGATTATTGAGTATGAGGCGAAGCGTTGTGACACTTGTTCGTTGTTGGAGATTTGCGAGCCGAAGGCTTTAGGGAGAAAGCGAGGTGCCAAAGCTTGGTTTCGTCATGCCATCGCGAATTTGAAACCTGAAACCTGAATATCGAAACGAACGTGAGACGTCATCTCAATACATTGTTTGTGACTTTGGAAGGAGCTTACCTAAAGAAGGACGGGGCTGCTATCGACATCCGGCACGAAGGGAAGTCGCGGCTGCGCGTGCCATTGCACAATCTAGATGGAATTGCGTGTTTCGCATGGGACTGCAGCGCGAGCGCAGCTTTGATGGCTGCATGCGCGGAGGCGAACGTGTCTTTGTCATTTCACAATCCAAATGGTAAGTTTCTGGCAGCGAGCAACGGGTTCACTACGGGAAACGTCTTGCTGAGGCGTGAGCAATATCGTCGAGCGGATAGGGAGGAAGATTGCTTGGCTATCGCGTCTCACCTCGTCGCCGCGAAGATCGCAAATAGCCGGACCAATATTCAAAGGGCCTTGCGAGATCACGGGACAAAGAGTATTGATCGAATGGATACGTTGCGGATGACGTCGGATGCTTTATATCCCAAGATTCGCAGTGCCTTGGTCGCGGAGGATGTTGACAGCTTGAGAGGGATCGAAGGGGAGGCCGCAGCCTGCTATTTTTTGGGGTTTTCGTCGATGCTCACAGGTTGCGAGGGAGAGTTTGCGATGAAGGGGAGATCGCGGCGTCCCGCTCGGGATCCTATCAACGCCTTGCTCTCGCTTGCTTACACATTGTTGATGCATGACTGCCGGTCGGCATTGGAAAGCTGCGGCTTGGACCCGCAGTGCGGATTTCTGCACAAGGATCGGCCTGGGCGTCCGTCGTTGGCCTTAGACTTGATGGAAGAGTTTCGAGCCTGTCTGGCGGACCGCCTCGTTTTGACCTTGATTAATCGAAAGCAGATTGGACGGGGCGACTTTCAAAAGGAAGAGTCAGGGGCAGTGCTGTTGAAGGAGGCGGCCCGCAAGAAGGTTTACGCGGCTTGGCAGGAGCGCAAGCAGACTGAAATCTTGCATCCCTTCTTGAATGAAAAGACGACTGTCGGGTTGCTGCCTCATTTGCAGGCCCGCCTGTTGGCTCGGTTATTGAGAGGCGATCTGGACGGGTATCCAGCGTATCTGCAAAAGTAGGAGGATCGAGCATGTACGTTTTGATTGCCTATGATGTTTCCACCAAAACCCCCTCGGGCCAAAGGCGCTTGAGAAGGGTGGCAAAAGCGTGTTTGGACTATGGACAGCGAGTGCAGAATTCGGTTTTCGAGTGCAAGGTTGATCCGGCCCAGTTGGTTGATCTAAAAACCCGTCTTTTGAGTATCATAAACGTGGATACTGATTCGATTCGCATTTACAATCTAGGATCGAATTGGCAGCGAAGGGTCGAGCACCATGGAGCGAAGGAGTCATACGATGTGGATGGCACTTTGATGGTTTGAGTGGCGGTTCCGCGAACCTAGAGTGCTCATGCCGTCCACCCGAGGTTCGCGGAGTTCGCAAACTGTTGGTTCCCAGGTTCTTTGACAGTATTATTCCACAACTTATAGCGTACGTGTATCTCCGATGGACTGCTTCGCGAATATGGCCCTTGATCTAATTGTGCTACAATGGCTTAAATAGCCGCCGTCGCTCCCTCACGGGAGCGCGGATTGAAACTATTGATCGCGAAGCGAAGACGCTGCCGGAGTGTCGCTCCCTCACGGGAGCGCGGATTGAAACAAGATAGATCGAGACCGGCAGCTCGACACCAACGTCGCTCCCTCACGGGAGCGCGGATTGAAACCGTTGAGTAGGATGGCATCCCCAATGCAATTACGTCGCTCCCTCACGGGAGCGCGGATTGAAACCGTTGAGTAGGATGGCATCCCCAATGCAATTACGTCGCTCCCTCACGGGAGCGCGGATTGAAACCGTTGAGTAGGATGGCATCCCCAATGCAATTACGTCGCTCCCTCACGGGAGCGCGGATTGAAACCGTTGAGTAGGATGGCATCCCCAATGCAATTACGTCGCTCCCTCACGGGAGCGCGGATTGAAACCGTTGAGTAGGATGGCATCCCCAATGCAATTACGTCGCTCCCTCACGGGAGCGCGGATTGAAACCGTTGAGTAGGATGGCATCCCCAATGCAATTACGTCGCTCCCTCACGGGAGCGCGGATTGAAACCTATTGCGACGGCTTTCTCAGGCTTACAGGGGCGTCGCTCCCTCACGGGAGCGCGGATTGAAACACCGTGTCTCCGCTGGTGCTGGGGGCCGTGGCGGGTCGCTCCCTCACGGGAGCGCGGATTGAAACGGCAATTAGTCGGCAATCGGCAATCGAGTTTGTGTCGCTCCCTCACGGGAGCGCGGATTGAAACTTATTCTCCACGACGCTGGCTTGAGTGGGTCTGGTCGCTCCCTCACGGGAGCGCGGATTGAAACTGCTAGCGTCTCGTCTTCTTCTGCGGTCTGCACGTCGCTCCCTCACGGGAGCGCGGATTGAAACTTCCAGAGGTTGGCTGTCTTAGCGTCTCCCACCGTCGCTCCCTCACGGGAGCGCGGATTGAAACTAACGCACTCACGGTAGCCAGCAACGGCATTGGTCGCTCCCTCACGGGAGCGCGGATTGAAACACAAACTAGGGTTGCCGATACGTTCCACTCGAAGTCGCTCCCTCACGGGAGCGCGGATTGAAACGCTCTGCACCTCACTGGCAGGGCTGACGAGGTCGTCGCTCCCTCACGGGAGCGCGGATTGAAACAATTTGGTTATCCCATTCGCCCGTGCTCGTCGTGTCGCTCCCTCACGGGAGCGCGGATTGAAACACCACAAACGCCGAGTTGCTGATCGGCCCGACGTCGCTCCCTCACGGGAGCGACACTTTACCGGGCAGAGGTTTGTTTGCCTAGGTGGCTCTGTGTTTCCTTTGAGACAGTTTGAACTGTTTCGTGGTTTGCGCGTAGGGGTAGGGAGTGAACTTGAAGGGACTAGAGTGTGGGACTGTAGTTATCCGAGTCAGCAGGTTAGTTGAGGGTGTTCAGGGGTTATGGAATTGGAAAGGAAACTGGAGATTTTGGCGGATGCAGCCAAGTACGACGCTTCTTGCGCGAGTAGCGGCGGGGAGCGGCGCAAGACGAGCCCTGGAGCGCAGGGAATCGGTTCCACCACAGGCTCCGGCATTTGCCACAGCTATGCTCCGGATGGCCGCTGTATTTCCCTACTCAAGATATTGCTCACCAACGTCTGCATCTTCGATTGCGTGTACTGCGTGAATCGGCGCTCCAGCGACACGCCGCGGGCTGCCTTTACGCCTGACGAGGTCGTGAAGCTGACCATCGATTTCTACAAGCGGAACTATATTGAAGGGCTTTTTTTGAGTTCTGGAATCATCCGGAATCCTGACTACACGATGGAGCAGCTCGTGCGAGTGGCGAAAAGCTTGCGTTTGGAGTATGGGTTTCGCGGATACATTCACTTAAAGACGATTCCGGAGGCGTCGCCGGAATTGATTGAAGCGGCGGGGCGTTGGGCGGATCGCTTGAGTGTGAACGTGGAACTCCCGACACAAGTGGGGCTGGAGAAGCTGGCTCCGGAAAAGAACCTGCGTCGCATTCAAGGAGGGATGGCTCGTATTCGGGGAATCAAGGAGGACGACTTAGACCGCCGGAGAAAGGCCAATTCGGAGCGGCAGCGGTCGCAGGTGTCGCGGGAGCGGGCGTTTGCGCCTGCAGGGCAGAGCACGCAGATGATTGTGGGCGCGGACGAAGCGAACGATCGGGCGGTGCTGTCGCGGGCGGACACGCTCTACAAGTCTTACCAACTGAGGCGCGTTTATTATTCTGCCTACAGCCCTATCCCGCACGCTTCGGTTTTGCTGCCTCCGAAGTCGCCGCCGCTGGTGCGAGAAAATCGGCTTTATCAAGCGGATTGGCTGCTTCGCTTTTATGGGTTTTCTTTGGATGAGGTGGTGCCCAGCGATCTAGGAGACTTGCCTCTGGAATTGGATCCCAAGTCTGCCTGGGCCTTGCGGCATCGGGAGTTTTTTCCGGTAGATGTGAACGCGGCGCCGAGAGAGGCCTTGTTGCGGGTGCCTGGTATGGGAGTGCGGAGTGTGGAGCGAATTATCGAAGCGAGGCGTTTTGGAAAGCTGTCGCTGGCGGATTTGCGTCGTATGCGGCTGCCGCTGGCGAAGGCGAGCGCGTTCATCATTGCAGCGGACCATTCGCCGGGGGTTGTGGAACTGAGCAATGCCCAATTGAAGGTAAAGCTCGGCGTTCCTGCAGAGCAGATGCTCTTGCCTTTGAGTCGAGCGTAGCAGTTGTCATTGTGGGTCGGATACATGTTGAGGCGGGTGATTTCGAGGAGTGGCGATCGGCTGCTCGGGAATTGCTTGCCAAGATGATTCCTCCCGAAAGGGTGGTGTGGAACGAACCGCCGGAGGCTGAGCTTAGTCTTGGTTTTGCAGAGGAGGTTCAATTCGAAAAAGCTGTGAGCGGGCGGGGCAGGGTGTCGGAGAGCTTTTTAAGTCGAGCAGCGGTGGTAGCATGTCATGATGACTCGGATACGTGGGGACTTTTGTATCGGATGCTTTGGCGGATGGCCCGCGGTGGAGAGCGTCAACTGCTGCATCGCGCCAACGATGCGGACGTGAGGAGTTTCGAGCTCAAAGAAAAAGCGGTGCGGCGAGAGCGTCACAAAATGACTGCCTTTGTGCGGTTTCGGAAGGTGGCTGCTACGGCTGAAGATGCGGGCCGCGAGCAGTTCGTGGCCTGGTACGAACCGGTGCATGATGTGGTGCGGCTGGCGGCTCCGTTTTTTCGGGATCGCTTCGCTTCTATGGATTGGTCCATCCTGACGCCGCGCACCTGTGTGCACTGGGATGGGCGCGAATTGAGGTTTAGCGAGGGAGCGTCGCGGGGAGATGCTCCTGCTGAGGACGATTTGGAAGCGTATTGGCTGAAGTACTACGCTAGTATTTTTAACCCGTCTCGGCTCAATATCTCCATGATGGAGCGGGAGATGCCGCGGCGGTACTGGAAGAACTTGCCGGAAGCTAGCTTGATCGCCGAGCTTTCGAGCGGCTCCTATGGCCGCTCGGAGAAGATGAAGAAGGAGCTGGAGGAGAACGAGAGGGTGAGCGCTCGACGGCCGAAAGGGGCTCCCGACGGTCGCGAGCGCGGGCTTCTGCGATCGGCGGACGAGGTGCGGTTGCGTAGTGAGGGGCAGTCGATGGAGACAATGCGGGAGTTGTCTCAAGGGTGCCAGGCCTGTCCCTTGTACGAGCGTGCGACGCAGGTTGTTTTTGGCGAGGGACGCTTTGATGCTCGGTTGATGATTGTGGGCGAGCAGCCTGGGGATCGGGAGGATATCGCTGGCAAGCCCTTTGTGGGACCGGCGGGCGAGTTACTGGACGATGCTTTGCAGGTGGTAGGGATCAATCGAGATGACGCGTATGTTACCAATGCGGTTAAGCATTTTAAGTGGCGTCCTTCCGGCAAGGTGCGTTTGCATCAGAAGCCGGACGCGAAAGAGGTGCATGCTTGTAAGCCGTGGTTACAGCGGGAGTTGGAGCAGGTACGTCCGGAGGTGGTGCTTTGTTTGGGAAGCACGGCGGCGTCGGCGATCCTGGGCCGGCCGGTGTCGGTGACGCAGGAGCGAGGCTTGCATGATGATCCCGGTCTACCCTACGCGGTGGTGGTGACGTTTCATCCGGCTTATTTGTTGCGACTGCAGGACGTGAAGGAAAGGCGTCGCGCGGAGCGCGCGTTTTGCGAGGATCTGGGTTTGTGTAACCAGTTTATAAATACGTAGACCTTGTGGGAGTGATCGCGACCAAGGTCGCTCGCTCTATGCGAAACGGGTGTTTATTCGGCGACGGCGACGAGGAGTTCGTCGATATTGGCGAGGTCTTGGCCGTTGGAGCTGAGGGAAATGGTATTGCTCGCTCCGGCATTGAGCGTTACGGTGACTTCGTGCTGTTCCCAAGTGGTCCAAGAGCCGGTGCTGGGGAAGGTTATGGTTTGGCTGCTGCCGTTGACGGTTAGCTGGCCGCTGCGACTCTCGGCGGCTCCGAGGGCGAATCGGAACTTGAGGGTGTGGCTGCCGCCGTTGCCGCCATCGACGTTGGAAAAGGTGAGGCTGGTACCGGTGGAGTCGAAATTGATGTAGCCGCTGCCGTTGAAGCCAGCGTTGCTGGATTCGTCGACGCCTCCCACTCGGGTGGCGGTTTCGGCGGGGTAGAGGGTGCCTTCGTTCGAGCTGTTTGAGACGACGTAGAAGATGAGTGGGGTGGCGTAGCCTTTGGCGCCTTGGTTGTCGGTGGCGATGGCTCGGAGCTCTTGGCCGCCGTCGCCGACGCTGGTCCAGTCGGCGGTGAAGGGGGCTTGAGCGAAGGTGGCATAGGTTTCGCCGTTGAGGAGGAGTTCCAGGTTGGCGATTGCACCGTCTGAGTCGCTTGCTTCGGCGGCGAAGGTGATGGTATCGCCTTCGCTGAAGGTTTGGCCGGAGGCGGGTGAGCTCAGGGTGACGGTGGGGAAGGCGTTGTATTCTTCGACTTTGGTGGTGGCCACTCGGTAGAAGCTTGCGAACGAGGTGGAGCTGTTGGCGGGGAGAGCGACGGTTTGTGGTCCACCCATAATGACGGGGCTGGAATTCCAAGTTTGCAGGTTATCCGAGTGTTGGAGGATGTAGTCGAACTCGTCGCGGGGAGTCGAGATTTCGATGGTTTGCGGAGCAGGTTGTTTCCAGTCGATGGATACGGGTTCAGGGTTTTCGTCGAGGGCGAACGCGTATTGCTCGAGCAACGTGAAGCCGGTGCCGTGAGGGTCGCTTGCGGGATCCGAGTCTTCGGGCAGGTTCATGCTCAATAGCCAGGCGGCGAATTTTTCCTCTGGGTGTAGTTGCTGGCTGGGTACGCCGCTGCCTACGAGCTCAAGCTCGGGAGTGGGAGGAGGTTGCATGCCTTCGCCGAGGTAAAAGCTGGGATGTGGCGGCTGGTTGTAAGCGGTGTTCTGCCAGGATATCGCTACGCGGTATTGGCGGTCGTGCATGAGCGTGCGAACGCGATGGCTGGTTGGGATGGTGGTCGTGTAGACGCGCAGGGCGGAGCTGTCGTTTTCGCGCCAGACGACTTCTTCGCGCCAGTCGCCGTAGAGGTCGGCGGAGAGGGTGGGGGTGGCTTTGGTGCTATTGTTTGAGGAAACGCCTTCGGGCGAGAGGAGGGCGTTGAGGCGTTCGTTTTCCCAGTCCCATTTGGAGATAGTGGTACCGTCGAGGATTTCGCGCAGGAGGTCGCCGTCCCAATAGCAGGCGAAGTTGATGGAGCTAGGGCGGCGGCTGGAAATATTGGTGCCGCTGGCGTTGTTGAGGCCGCCACGCGAGGCCCAGGTTTCGTAGCCGAGGTGGCGCGGGTCGATGTCGGCGGCCATGCCGCGGCCCACGTCGGAGTTTTCGCCGCTGACACTGTAGAGCACTTCGCCGGTTTTGGCGTCGTGCAGCTCGGAGCCGTGGGGGCCATAGGTGCCGATTTCCTCGTGCGGCATCCAGATTTCCAGTCCTGGGCGGCTGGGGTCCATGTCGGAAAGGTGGAGGGCGTCGCCGTGACCGATGCCGGTGGAGTAGAGGCCGGTGCCGTCGTCGTCGATGGTGCAGGCTCCGTAGACGATCTCGTCTTTGCCGTCGTTGTCGACGTCGCCCACGGTGACGGAGTGGGCGCCTTGTCCGCGGTAGGAGTCGTTTTCCGCGTTTTGATAGGTATCGAAGGTCCAGCGTTGGCTGAGGGCGCCGTCTCGCCAGTCGAAGGCGGCGAGGGCGGTGCGTCCGGGAACGCCGTTGCGGCCTTTGTAGTAGCCGCGGCAGAAGACCATGCTGGGTTTGGCGCCGTCGAGGTAGGCGACGGTGGCGAGGAAGCGGTCCATGCGGTTGCCGTAGTTGTCGCCCCAGATGGCCTCGGCTTGGGAGGAGCTGGGGAAGAAGGTGCCGGGGACGCGTTGCGGGACGTAGAGGGTGGTGGCCAGCTCGGCTCCGGTTTTGCCGTCGAAGACGGTGATGAATTCGGGGCCGGTTACGACGTAGCCGCTGTTGTTGCGGCGGTCGGCGCTGTGGTCGATGTCGGGGCGGGTGCCGGAAAAGAGCTCGGGCTTGGCGATGTAGGCGCCGGTGGCGTCCTTGGAGCCTTCGCAGGTGCGCAGGGCGAGTTCGGCTTGCCCGTCACCGTCGAAGTCGTAAGCGAGAAATTGGGTGTAGTGGGCGCCGGCCCGGACGTTGACGCCGAGGTCGAGCCGCCAGAGCTGGGTGCCGTCGAACTCGTAAGCGTCGAGGATGACGTTGCCGGTGTGGCCGGACTGGGAGTTGTCCTTGGCGTTGGAGGGCTCCCACTTGACGATGATTTCGTACTCGCCGTCGTTGTCGAGGTCGGCCACGGAGCAGTCGTTTGCGGAGTAGCTGTAGTTGACGTTGTCGGGGGTGGTGCCGCCGGCGGGGATGTTGAGGGGGATGCGCAGGTATTGCTGGATGGGAGCGTTGGCTGCGACGGTAGCGGGCTCGCTGGGCGACAGTTTGGTTCCGGCGATGATGGCTCGCACGTAGTAGTGGAGGGTTTCGCTGTCGGGGGCATCGTTGTCGACGAAGTTGGTAGAGTCGCCGATGGGGGAGACGTTGAGCTTGGTGGCGATGCCGTCACCGCTGGCTCGGTAGACATTGAAAAGGGTGTCGACGGGTTCGTCGCCCAGCAGGCGCCAGCTCAGGTAGACGGATGTTTCGCTGGTACGTACGGCGACGAGGCCGCGGCCGAGTTTCTCGAGTTGGGAGGCTCCGAATAGGGGAAGCGCGAGGGCAAGAGAGAGCAGGCAGGCGAGGGCGCGTCGGCTGGTGGATGGCATGGGGCCTTGGGAAGGTATTGGTTTGTCGGTAAGGGCGATGGGGGCAGGAGTGAGGGAAGGGAAGGCGAGCGGATTTTGCTAGGGGTTCCTAGTCTGAACGTAAGAAAGGCCCGGAGGTGAACCGGGCCTTTTGGGAAGTGATTGGTGTGACGAGCGCGCTCCCACAATTTTGTTTCTTTCGAACATCACTACCTGCAGTAGCGGTAGCGGACGCGTTCGGGGGCCTCGTAGGTGGCGGCGCTGATGATGGACCAGAGGTGGACGACCCATCCTAGCAGGATGAACCAGAGCAACCAGGCGAAAACGAAGTGGCAGAGGGCGGCGAGCACGCGGCCTTGCAGCAGCTGGCCGAGGCCTGGGATGAAAAAGCTACAGAGGGCGGCGATGACGTTTCCGGCGGTTCCTTGTCCGTTCATGATTTGCAAAAGGGTGTTGAGTTAACGATGTCGGCGAGGATTTGCAGGTCCTCGCTATTTTGAGGAAGTACGAAGTGGTGGCTCTCCTGGGGGAAGGAGAGGGCGTAGCGCAGGGCGAACTTGTTTCCGTTGGCCGAGCCGGCGATATGGCTGTCGTCGATGTCGAGCTTGGCGAGCGTTTGGCGGAGCTGGCGGATGCCTTGGTGGTCGTGGATGATCTTGGATATGTCGACGAGGGTGACTTCGAAGCGGGTGGAGAGGCGGCGAGCGGTCTCGGCCCAGTCGAGGTCGGCGGTGGAGGAGTCGTGCAGCAAGAGGATGCTGGGGCCGTGTCCAATCGTTGAATACGGGATGGGGGCGTCGGTTTCGCCGGGGGTGCCGTGAGTCTTCAGGAGCGTGAAAAGACTCAGGCCGGAAGCGGCGAGGAGCAGGAGCGCTCGAGTGGCGAGTGATTTCATTATTGTCGAGGGTGGTGGAGTCTTGCGGGCGGGCAAAGCAGTAGCTCTGGCGCCCGTTTGCGGGACTTTGGATTTTTGGAAGCGTTGGATGGGAGGTATCGCCCGCGGAGCGGCCGATCCACCTTAGGCTACTGGCCGGAGTTGAAGCGGCGTTCCCAGTCGTAGGACTTGTTGGTCACGTAGTTCTCCATGCGGCGGATGCGGGATTCGATGGAGTCGAAGCGGTTCTTCAAGCGCCGCAGGCTGAGGGTGCGGGCGGAAACGTTGGTCTCGAAGTAATCCTCCTCGTAGAAGTCTTTCGGTTCCTCTTTTTGTTCGTGAAGGGGCTCCTCCTTGATGATGAAGGCGGCGATCACGTAGAAGATGGGGAAGGGAAAGATCCCGGAGAAGAGCGAGATGGCTACGAGGCCGAGGCGTATCCAAACGACGGATAGGTCGAAGTGGTCGGCGAGGCCCTGGCAGATACCGAAGATGACTCGGTTCCGGGAGCGATAAAGTGTTTTTCTCATGGCTGAGCGATTCTTATGTATTGGCGTAGCGACTACTACTTCTTGTTGATGATGATGGTCTCCAGAGCCTCGACTCGTTTCTCCATTTTGCTGAGCGATTGGTGAAGCTCCTGCATGATGCGGGTTTCTTCCTCGTTCAGCGAACTGCCCCGTGCCCTTTCGTGCTCTCGCTTGTTTTTAGTGAGCGAGATGATGGTGCCGCAGATGATGGCGACGATTGGGATGAGGAAGATGAGTATTTCCACTCTCATTTTATGGGCAAGGGTCGGAGGATTGAGGTGAGTGAGGTTCGCGGAGGCCGTTGCTACTGAGCCTTCTTATTCTCGATCTCGGCCTTGAGGGCGGCAAGTTCGTTTTCCAGCGACTCGTCGCCTTCCAGCTTGGAGAATTCGTCCTCGAGCGAGGGGCGGGCCTTGGCGTTGACCAGCTGGGCGTCCGCTTCCATGCGCTCGATGCGGTTCTCGAAGGCGTCGAAGCGAGCGAAGGCGTCGACGTTGTCGTTCTTGCGCAGCACGCTCTGAGCCTTGTAGCTCTTCTGGGCCTGGGTGTGGCGCTGCAAAAGGATCTGGTGCTTCTTGCGAGCGTTGGTGAGCTTTTCCTCGAGCTGCTTGATGTCGCTTTGGTACTTGGCGACGATGCCTTCGAGCTGGCTGATTTCCTTGGTGAGGCGGTCGTGCTCGTCGGCGAAGACGCGCTTTTCGGCGAGGGCCTCGCGGGCCAAGTCTTCGCGTCCCTTGCTGATGGCGAGGCGGGCCTTGTTTTCCCAGTCATCGACGCGGTACTGTACGTCGTCGAGGGCGCGGGAAACCTTGGACTTGGTGGCCATGGCCTGGGCGCAGGAGGCTTTGATTTCGACCAAGGTGTCCTCCATTTCCTGGATCATCAGCTTGATCATTTTTTCAGGGTCTTCCGCCTTATCGAGCATAGAGTTGATGTTGGCGGAGACGATGTCTTTGAAGCGTGTGAATATTCCCATGTTGTTTTCGTGGTTAAATTGAAGTGATGCTTCTCCTACATCACGACTCGTGCCAAGTTGTTTGTAGTTTTACTTAAAATACTGACAATCAAAGTGATAAAAATTTTAACCCACTTGGGTTTTTAGAGGTTACAACTAATTGGTTGTATAGTTCGCCAGTATTTGGCTAAAAAAGCCAAGTAAATGAGCCAAGACGATTCGGAGCAATTTGGGATGGGCGCCTTGCCGGAGGCTTTGGGGGTTTCGGAGGCGTTTCTGGATTTCCAGCAGCGTCTCTCGGCGGTGGCCAAGATCGACCGGCCGGTGCTGCTGATTGGCGAGCGGGGAACGGGTAAGGAACTGGCGGCAGCCCGTTTGCATTTTTTGTCGCAACGTTGGCAGGGGCCTTTGGTGGCTTTGAACTGCGCGGCTTTGTCGGAGTCGGTCCTAGAGTCGGAGCTTTTCGGTCATGAGGCGGGCGCCTTTACAGGGGCGGTCAAGCGGAGGGAAGGGCGTTTCGAGGCGGCGGATGGGGGCACTCTCTTTTTGGACGAGATCGGGCTCGTTTCCATGACGGTGCAGGAGAAGATCCTGCGGGCGGTGGAGTACGGGGTTTTCCAGCGGGTGGGTGGTTCGTCTTCGGTGAAGGTGAACGCCCGTATCGTAGGGGCGACCAACGCGGATCTCTCCGCGATGTCGCGGGATGGAAAGTTCAAGAGCGACTTGTTGGATCGCCTTTCCTTTGACGTGCTCTACCTGCCGCCATTGAGATCGCGCAGGGAAGACATCGAGTACCTCGCGATGCACTTCGCGGCGGGAATGGCTCGGGAGTTGGAGATGGCGGAAGTGCCGGATTTTAGCGCGGCCGCTCTGGACAGCTTGCAGGCCTACGATTGGCCGGGCAATGTGCGCGAGCTCAAGAATGTGGTGGAGCGCAGCGTTTATCGCAGCGGAGGAGGAAAGATTCGGAAGATCGAGTTTGATCCGTTTGTGAATCCTTTTGCGGAGGAGGATGTGACTAGGGAGCGGGACGATGGTGAGCGATCGGGGGTGGATTTATCGCGACCTTTGCATGATCAAGTGAAGGCACTGGAGATCAGTTTGCTGCGAAAGGCATTGTTGGAATCTGGATACAAGCAGCAGGACGCGGCGAATAAGTTGGGGCTAACCTACTATCAGTTTCGGGCACTGTATCGAAAATATAAGGACGAACTGTAGGTGGTTGATCGTGGGAAGCGGGCATGTGTCGCGATCATCGGGGACGGCAACAATCGCGACGCAAGGCCGCATCCCACAGTGCGGTTCGTTGTATTTTTGCGAATCTGTTTTTGCTAGGCAAAATCTGCGGACGACGTGGAAGTCGTCCCTCCAGAAAAAAGCCGAACCCTTTGGGGGTTCGGCTCTTTGTGTAGTTGAAATGTTGGGACGACTAGGAGATTTCGAGTTTATCTTCTAGGCTCTCGAGTGCGCGCTTGATGGCGGTTTCGGCAACTTCGGAAAACATTTCCCCGGCGTCACGCGGCGTCGAAACCGAGATGCCGCTGTTTTGTCCGCGCACAACTCCCAGATCGTGCGTTACGCCGTCGTTGTCGACGTATTCGGCCCGAGCGCTGAAGCTGTAGAAGTTGGAGCGGGAACGTTCCCAGTCGATCACGGTGAACATGAGGTAGCCGCTCTCGTCCTCGTCGGGAAGGGTGTTGTACTCGATGTCGAACTCGCCGATCCATTCCTTGCGGTCTGCAGCGTCGGCGAATGCATTGTGCAATAGGTCGTCGCGGGCGTTGGAGATGTCTGTGTAGGTAGCGCCTTCGAGGTCATCGAAGTAGACTTGGAGGGCTTGAGTCTCGTTGCTTTCGTGGCCCTCAGGCGACGCGATGCTGGCGGTCAGCAGCGTCAAGCCGGTCGCTAGGGCGACGCACCGTTGAGCGATCTTGGTCCTCAGGGGCTTCTTGTCGTCTATGCTGTAATTCATGGTTTTGGTGGGTTGTGGTTGCGGGCGCATGCATGCGACCGTTCTTCTTTCGATCTGTGACTTGCTAGTCGCGTGCCAACTTTGGTTCGAGCCCTCGCGGCGGAGCGTTTGTGCGCTGCGGCGTGGCGCGAGCGTCAGCCCTACGAAGGGGCTTTGTGCGGGGCTAGCGTCCTGTCACCGACTAAAGTTCGGCGCTACGTTTGACGCATGACGCGTCACTGGAGTTTTTCGCGGTGGATTTCTTTTACGAGGGTGGCGACGAGGGCGGTCCAGCCTGTTTGGTGACTGGCTCCGTGGCCCTTGCCGGTTTCGGGGTTGAAGAACTCGTAGAAGAGCGGCGGCTCGTTTTCGTCGAGTTTGTGTGGCTCCGGCCCTTGAGCGGGACGCCGTCCGTCGGAGTTTCTTTTGAAGAGTCGCGTTAGGCGGCGGCGGAGCTCTTGGGCACAGTATTCGAGAGTTCGATACTGGCCGGATCCCGTGGGAAACTCGATCTGAAAGGAGTCGCCGTAGGCTTTGTGGTAGCGGTCGAGAGCTTCGATGAGCAGGTAGTTGACGGGAAACCAAATGGGGCCACGCCAGTTGGAGTTTCCTCCGAATAGATAGGTATCCGAATCGCCGGGACAGTAGCGAAGCTCGAACGAATCGCCGTTGATGGATGTTGAGTAGGGATGCGACTCGTGGATACGGGAGAGGGAGCGGATGCCGAAGGGCGATAGGAATTCGTTTTCGTCGAACAGGTAGCTGAGCAGGCGGGTGAGGCGTTCGCGATTGGGGAGGGCGAGCAGGCGGGTTTGCCCGGTGCTGGAGCTGGGTAGGGCCTCTACGAATCGAGTGATGTCCTTGCGGTTGTTGAGGTACCAGTCCATGCGCTTGCGGAAGCCTGGGAGTTCGTCGAGCGTTTCTTGCGGCAGCGAGAGGGAGGCGATGATGGGTAGCAGTCCTACGACGGAGCGAACCCTCAGGGGAGTGCGGCTGCCGTCGGGGTACTCGATCTCGTCGTAGTAGAAGCCGTCCTGCTCGTCCCAGAGGCCGCCGTGGGTAAGGTGGTTGGCTGCTTCGCAGATGCTCATGAAGTGCTCGAAGAACTTGGACGCGAGGTCGGAGTAGGTCTTGTCGGTGTGGGCGAGCTCCAGGGCTATGGACAGCATCTTGGAGCAGTAGAAGGCCATCCAGGCGGTTCCGTCGGCTTGGTTGAGAACGGCTCCTCCGGGCAAGGGTTTGGAGCGGTCGAACAGGCCAATGTTGTCGAGCCCGAGGAAGCCCCCTCCGAAAAGGTTGCGGCCTTGCGGGTCCTTGCGGTTAACCCACCAGGTGAAGTTGATGAGAAGCTTGGAAAAGGCGCGCTTGAGGAAGTCGATGTCCGGCTCTCCGCGATCGCGCCCTTGGATGTAGACTTCCCAGCAAGCCCAGGCGTGGGTGGGAGGGTTGACGTCGTCGAGGGCCCACTCGTAGGCGGGCAATTGCCCATTGGGGTGCATGTACCACTCGCGCAGGAAGAGCAGGAGCTGGCTCTTGGCGAAGTCGGGGTCGACCTCGGCGAAGGGCAGCATGTGGAAGGCCGTGTCCCAAGCGGCGTACCAGGGGTACTCCCACTTGTCGGGCATGGAGAGGATGTCTTTGTTGAAGAGGTGCTCCCAGTTGCGGTTGCGCCCTTGCTTGCGGGCGGGTGGCGCATGGGCGACGTCGCTGTCGCCCTTGAGCCAGTCGTGTACGGAATAGTGATAGAACTGCTTGGTCCAAAGCAGGCCAGCGTAGGCGTTTCGCTGGAGTTCGCGCGTTTCCTCTTCGACTTCAGGTGTGAGCGTGTCGTTCCAGAATTGCTCGGCTTGGGTTTGGGCGGTAGCGAAGGTTTGGTCGAACGAGTGGCCGTGGATCTCGTCGGGCGTCTCGGACGCGGCGTAGAGGCGAACCGGAACGGTGACCGATTGGCCAGCGGGGATTTCCAGTTCGTAGCGAGCCATGGCGAGGGTGCCTTTCCCCTTTCTTTGCATGACGGCGTTTTCGTCTCTATCGATGATCCAGCGGTGGAAGGAATCTTTGGTGTAAGGCGTGTAGTTGTCTACCCCATACAGCGCTTTGGAAGCCGTTTCGTTTTCTGCGATTCCGATGACAGGTTCGGTGCCGTCGGAGGCTGTGCCGGCTGCAAAGTGGAAGGGTCCGAGCCCTTCGCGTTCGAGGTCGAGGGTGTTGGGTTTGTTGAATTGGATGGACGGCTTAAGGGAGCAGCCTTCATGCTCGCAGCCCCAGATCCAAGTATTGCGGAACCAAAGCTTAGGAAGAACGGCAATGGGGGCAGTGTCGGGGCCGCGGTTGGTGATGGTGAGCCGCATGAGCAAGTCGTTGGGGCTGCCTTTGGCGTATTCGATATGAATGTCGAAGTAGCGGTTCTCGTCGAACGCGTCGGTATCGCTTAGCTCGAATTCAGGATCTTTCAGGCCGCGCTTAGCGTTTTCCTGCCTCAGCTGCTCGTAGGGGAATTCTCTTTGCGGGTATTTGTAGAGAGCTTTTGAATACGTGTGGGTTGGAGTGGAGTCGAGGTAGTAGTAGTGTTCCTTGCAGTCCTCGCCGTGGTTGCCTTGCTCGCCGTTGAGGCCGAAGAGCCGCTCCTTGATGATGGGGTCGGCTCCGTTCCAGAAAGCGGGCGCGAGGCAGAGGCGTCCCTCTCGGTCGCAGAAGCCGGCGATGCCGTCCTCGCCCCAGCGGTAGGCCCGCAGGTGGGCGTGCTCGAAGGGGAAGTGCCGCCAGGCTTGGCCGTCGACGGAGTAGTCTTCCCGCACGGTGCCCCATTGGCGTTCGGAGAGGTAGGGGCCCCAGCGTTTCCAGTTCTTTTCTCGTGTTGCGTCTTCTGCCAAACGTTGCTTTTCGCTTTCGCCGATCATGTTGGTAAATTGTTTCTGTCTTTTTCTAGGAAGCGGATTGTTTCTTGAGTCGTTTCAGGAATTCGGAGGCGGCGGGGCTGAGCTTGCCGCCTCGTTTTTTCAGCAAGCCGATCATGCGCTTGGGGGCTGGGCTTTTGAAGGGGAGAAATGAGACTCCTTTGTCTTGGTGCTTGGCGATAGCCATCTCCGGCACGATGGCAACCCCTAGGCCGGCGGCGACCATGGAGAGCTGGGTGGGGAGCTGCTCGCATTCCAGGGGGCTCTTGCGTTCGCTGCGCTGGCAGAGCTTTACGGTTTGGTCGCGCAGGCAGTTGCCTTCGCTGAGCAGGATGAGCTCGTTTTCGTCGATGCGATCGGGAGTCAGTTCCTCAAGCGAGCAGCTTGGATGGGCGTGGGGCACAGCCAAGGCCAGGGGCTCGTCGAAAAGCTTGCTGAGGTGTAGCGAGTAGCGCTTGAGCAGGGCGGGGGCGACGTCGCTGACGACCGCGAACTCGAGTTCTCCCTCGACCACTTCCTTAAGTAGTTGGGAGGTGCGGGATTCGCGGGCGAGCAAGCGGACTTGAGGGTGCTCGCTTCGAAAGGTTCCGAGGAGGGGAGGAAGAAGATAGGGCGCCATGGTGGGAATGATTCCGAATCGGATGTCGCCCGACATCAGTTCTTCGCGCATCCGAAAGATGGATACTATCTTCTCCTGCTCTTCGACAAGGCGATGGGCGCCGTCGAGCAGCAGCCTTCCGGAGTCGCTCAGCTCGACGCCTTTCGGCTTGCGGTTAAAGAGCGACTCGCCGAGCTCTTCCTCGAGCTTGGATATTTGGTAGCTCAAGGAAGGCTGGCTCAAGTTGCAGGCTTTGGCAGCCCGCGTGAAACTTTGCTCTCGGGCGACGGCGATGAAACATTTCAGTTGGGTGAACTCCATAGAATCTATCGATGAAGGTGATTGATTCATTCGATTATGTCTATGGCAAAAGCTGTGTTACTATCGGCCTGACATATGAATCAACCGAACTCTAGACTCACCACTTCTGCGGGCAATCCAATTGCCGACAACCAGAACTCTTTGAGCGCCGGCCCCCGTGGTCCGTTGCTATTGCAGGATTACCAGCTGATCGAAAAGCTGGCCCACCAGAATCGGGAGCGCATCCCGGAGCGGGTGGTGCATGCCAAGGGCTGGGGAGCTTTTGGTACCTTCACGGTAACCCATGACATCTCGCAGTACACTTGTGCCAAGGTGTTTTCGGAGGTGGGGAAGAAGACCGAGCTGGTGTCCCGTTTCTCCACCGTGGCGGGCGAGCTTGGCGCCGCGGACGCGGAGCGAGACGTGCGCGGCTTCTCGCTCAAGTTCTACACGGAAGAGGGGAACTGGGACGTGGTAGGCAACAACACTCCGGTGTTCTTCGTCCGCGATCCCTACAAGTTTCCCGATTTCATCCACACCCAGAAGCGCCACCCTCGCACCAACTTGCGTTCCCCCAAGGCCATGTGGGATTTCTGGTCGCTTTCGCCGGAGAGCCTGCATCAGGTCACTATTCTCATGAGCGACCGCGGTATTCCGGTGGCGCCCATGTACATGAATGGCTACGGCTCGCACACCTACAGTTTTTGGAACGCTCAAGGCGAGCGCTTTTGGGTGAAGTTTCACTTCAAGACGCAGCAGGGACACAGGCATTATACCAACGAAGAGGCGGAGAAGGTAATCGGGCAAAGCCGCGAAACCTACCAAGAGGAACTCTTCGGGGCGATTGAGAAGGGCGAATTTCCCAAGTGGACGATGTACGTGCAGGTCATGCCCGAACTCGATGCGGAGAAGACCAGCTACAATCCGTTCGATCTTACCAAGGTGTGGCCGCATGGAGAGTACCCCTTGATAGAGGTGGGCGAGATTGAGCTGAACAAAAACGCGGACAACTACTTTACGGATATCGAGATGGCTGCGTATTCACCATCCAACGTCGTTCCTGGAATCGGTTTTTCACCGGACAAGATGTTGCAAGCGCGGGTGTTTTCCTATGCGGACGCTCACCGCTATCGTCTGGGAACTCATTACGAAGCGCTTCCAGTCAATCGGCCCAAGTCGACTCTCAACCACTACCACAAAGATGGTGCCATGCGATTCTTCACGAACGACTTCGGAAATCCAGACGCCTACTACGAGCCCAACACCGTGGAAGGGGCGGCCCGAGAGGATGCGTCTGTTAAGGAGCCCCCGCTCAAAATCTCCGGCGACGCGGACCGCTACGATCATCGCGATGGAAACGACGACTACACCCAGCCTGGAAATTTGTATCGACTTTTCAATGACGAACAGCGTGATCGCCTGCATCGGAACATCGCGGGTGCGATGCAGGGCGTGCCGTTTGAAATTGTGACGCGTCAGTTGAACCACTTTCACAAGTGCGACCCAGCCTACGCGGCGGGAATCGCAGCTGCCTTGGAGATCGAGTTTTCGCCCGAGGAGGAGACTGCCTCATGCCCGGCTTAGTTGAAGCATCGGAGATCACGGCGGAAGAGTTGGCGCGCTACGAGGAGTTGCAGGTCCAAGCGGCCGATTTCGCCCGTCGCGGCGAAACGGATACGCTAGTGTCGATGTTCGAAGCGGGGCTGCCGCTCAACCTGAGCGACGCGAAGGGCAATACTTTGCTGATGTTGGCGGCCTACAATGGACAGCTTGAAACCGCTAGGGTCCTGCTCGAGCGCGGTGCGGCAACGGAGCAGCGCAACGACCGTGGTCAAACTCCGCTGGGAGGCGTTGCTTTCAAGGGGTACTGCGAGCTTGCGGATTTGCTTCTCGAACATGGCGCCGATGTGAATGCCGACAACGGTGGCGGCAAAGCCCCGCTGTTGTTTGCCACTATGTTTGGCCGCTTCAAGATGCGTCGTCTGCTCAAGCGCTACGGCGCCAAGATGTGGAGCCAATAGAGTCTGTTGATTCGATTGCCCGAATCGGAAAGCCGGGCCATCGTGCTCGGCTTTCTTTTGGTTCATCACCCTTTTGCGGGAATAGAGAGTCTACAGTGGGAAGTGCCCTTGTGGCACGATCGATCCTGCCCAATCGCGGCATTAGGCCGCTTCCCACAGTTGGACCGAATGCTTAGCCAGGAATTTCTACTGTCTTTGGTGATGAACCTTTCTTTTTGCCTCCCCCTCGCTTGGGGAGGGTCGGGCGCTAGAGGCTTCCGGATTTCGTTCGGCTGAAGCCTGAGTCCCTGTCTTTCAGGAAGTCGGCGATGGCGACGACGATGGAACCGTTGCGCTTCCAGCTGGGGAGGCTTTTGTAGCCTGCCCAGTTGAAGCGGTCGACCGCCACTTCGATGCTTTCCGCTTCAGCGTACTTGCGGAAGTGTCGAATTTGTTCGATCGAGTTGAAGTAGGGATGGTTGTTTTCGCGTCCGACAATCACTGCTTGCTTTAGCTGTGGTGGGGACAGTTTTGCGGCTGCTTCCGACCAGGCCTTTGCGTCGAAGAGGCGGTCGAAGGGAAAGTTTTGGGCGAGGATGATTTGGGAGTGCGGGACGGCATGCAATCCGGTGAGGAACCTGGGGTCGACCAGAAAGGCTTTGCCCGAAGGTCCTTGCGGATTGCTCGGAATCGCAGGGAAGAATGAGGCTGCCGCATCATGCAGGCTGAAGTGGACATTCTCCGGATTCGCGAAAAGTTCCGGCGCGGCTTCTTTTACGGTGGATAGGGCCGCGTCGATGTAAGTGGATGCTGCTTGTTGGGCTTGCGCGAATTCAGTGTCCCCGTTCGACTGCGCTCCGAGAAGCTGGAGCGACCACGGTAGTTTTATCGCAACTACGGAGAAGCCTTCCGCTGTGAGGTACTCGCGGTACTTGTCGAATCCCCACGCGTATCCAAGATCTTGTTGCGGTTCGATCATGACGATGAGCTCTTCCCGGATTTCCTCTTGGCCGGCAGGAGGAAGGCTGAGGGAGACGAGTCCATTGCCGTCCGGTTCCCATTCGGATTCGAAGCTCAGCAGGCGCGTATCGGAAAGCGACCTTTCCGAAAGGGTTGTATCGGCTTCCAGCAGCTTCATCAGCTTGTTTGATTTGCGGTCAAGGATGTACCACGCGGTGGGGCGACTGCTGGTGCTGACTCGGATGAGGGCTCGGTCGCTCGTTTGGCTGGGTTCGTCAATCAGGAATGAGCCTGCAGGAAACGCTTTTTCCAAGTCGCCTAGGATCTGCACGACGGCCTTGTCGGAGACGGAACTTAGCTCGAGGGGGCCGGAGGAGGCTCGGAGGGCGTCGAGCACCGGTTTCTTGAGAAGATGCACGGCTTCCTCGAATTCGAATTGCGTCATGAGCAGGGACGCCGGGTGCATGGTATTCGTGGTGTAGTCGAAGAGCTGCGCCTCTGCCACGAACTTTCCCTCGCTGATACGCCGGTAGGCGAGGATCTCGTTTGCTGCCAGGTGCTCGGTTTTCACCGAATAGAAATCCCAATCTCCCGGAAATTTCATTGGGTAGGTATGGGGAACTTGCTCCTCGTCCAGTTCGTAGGTGTAGCCGGTCAGCTCTTCTCCGAAGTTCGATCGGATGGTCACGGCGTTGCGTCCGCGGTGTTCCAGGGTCCTTACCACGACATCGTTGATGACGTACTCTGCGGGCAGCCGCTTCAACTTGCGTTTGCTGGGAATGTAGGACCAGAGGGAAGTCTTGTAGCCTTGTTCCCATTTGGAGTCGCGGAAGAGCATTGGCTCGTCCAGTCCGGAGGGAAGCGAAACGGGCCAAGCCTCATCGAGGGCTCCGTGGATGTTGATGCTTTTGATCGTTTTCTGGCTTTCCGGGTCGTATTCGTGGAAATCTTGGCCGGTCACCATGATGAGCGTGTTCGACTCGGTCCAGCGGGTCTCGACGAGCCGATCCTCGAAATCTTGCCCGGCGCTGGCTTTGTCGGGTGGCCCGGCGAGGGTCATGGTCCCTGTTTTCAAGTCCCAGATGTAGCCGCGGCGGATGAATTCGGTGGGATTGACGAGGGTGCGTCCCTCTTTCTCGCGCAAGTTGCGGTCCTGTTTGTAGTCGTAGGGAAGGTTGCTGTAGAGGAGCAGAAAGCGTCCGTTGGGCGACAGTTCTGCCCAGGTGAATTTTGATGGCAGGAGCAAGTCCCAGTTTTTTTTCGCTGCGTCGGGGTCAGGCTTCGCTAGCGCAATCGTTGGAATCAGGTAGAGGGTGAATAGGAGCAGGATCAGAGTTTTCATCTATCCGGGCCCGGTGCATGGAGGGCGCCAAAGGCCACCCTAGGTGAAAAATGATCGACGCTTTCGACGATTGGGCTGGCCAGTGATTTGTGTTCGACACTCGCAGCCAGTTCTTCGTCCTCTGGGGGAGGACTATGGGAATTTCTTTCGACAATACCTACTGCGCTCTGCCGGACCGATTCTTCGAGCGCCGGGCGCCGGCTGCGGTCGCGAAGCCGCAGCTCATCCGAATCAATCGCGCTTTGGCGGAGGAGCTGGGCATCGATGCGAACTGGCTAGAGTCGGAGCAGGGCCTTGCCGTCCTGGCGGGCAATACGGTAGCGGAGGGGTCGGAACCGATCGCCCAAGCTTATGCCGGCCACCAGTTTGGGCATTTCGTGTCGCAGTTGGGCGATGGGCGAGCCGTCTTGTTGGGGGAGGTGCGGGGCCGATCTGGCCAGCGTCGCGACTTGCAGCTGAAGGGGGCTGGACAGACGGCGTTTTCGCGAGCGGGCGACGGCCGTTCCGCTCTCGGTCCCGTGGTTCGCGAATACATCCTCAGCGAGGCGATGGCGGCCTTGGGCGTTCCGACCACGCGTGCATTGGCGGCAATAAGCACGGGGGAAACGGTCTTTCGGCAGGAAGGGGAGGTGCCCGGCGGCGTTTTTACGCGGGTGGCAGCCAGCCACGTGCGGGTGGGAACCTTCCAGTATTTTCAAGCTCGCGGGGACGTCGAAGGGCTTCGAATCCTGGCGGACTACGTGATCGAGCGTCACTACGCGGAAGCTCGTGAGGCGGAGGAGCCGTACCTTGAACTTTTGCGGGGGGTGATCGAGCGGCAGGCGGGCTTGGTGCCGCATTGGATGTCGCTCGGTTTCATCCACGGCGTGATGAACACGGACAATATGGCGGTATCGGGAGAGACGATCGACTACGGGCCTTGCGCCTTCATGGAGGAGTTCCACCCGGAGTGCGTCTTCAGCTCCATCGATCGCAACGCGCGCTACGCTTGGGGAAACCAGGGGAACATCGCCCTGTGGAACCTCACCCGCCTCGCGGAAGCCTTGCTGCCCTTGTTGGCGGAGAAGCCCGAAGAAGCGGCCCGAAAGGCGGAAGCGGCCTTGTCGGCTTTTCCCGAGCAGTTTCAGGAAAACTACACCGCGCGCTTCAGGGCAAAACTAGGGCTGGAGGTAGGAGTATCCGAAAGGACAATACAAGAAACCCTGAGGCTGCTGGCGGAGCAAGAAGTCGACTTCACGCTCTTCTTCCGTCGCTTGACGCAGGTCGCGCAGGGCGAAGAGGCGGGAGGGCTTGTTGCCCTGTTCTCCGATCGAGCAGCTTTCGAGGCGTGGTTCGCCGGATGGCGCGAGCTGTCTCGCGACGAGCGGGCGGTAGCGGGGATGGCGAAGGCAAATCCCGTCTTGGTACCGCGAAACCATCGCGTTGAGCAGGCGATCCAGGCTGCCTACGCAGGTGACTATTCTAAATTCGAACGTTTGCTTGAAGCCTACGCGGAGCCCTATGCGGATCGAGCTGCCTATGCGGATCTCGAAGCCCGACCCAAGCCGGAGGAAGTGGTTCATCAAACGTTTTGCGGAACGTGACGCATCACGGTTCCCAGACAAGACCGAAAGGAGATCTCATATCGTGAATCCATTTTTCAAATCTATTGGCGCAAGCCTGCTTTTCGTCGTTTGCCAAGCGACCTTGAACGGCCAGTTTCTGGACGACTTCGATGACGGAAACGTGGACGGCTGGAATGCTTTCACCGGCGATGGGTTCGCGACGATCTCCTTCACTCCGAATTCGGGATTTGCTCGCTCTGAAGTAGATGCGACCGACGATCCCTACAACGTGTGGTGGTCGGTGCTCCGGCGTGACGTATCCAGTTTCGTCGATATGGAAAAGCTGGAAGATCCGGCCTACGAACTACGCGTCGAGGTGAAGCTGCGCACCAGCCATGCGCCGCGTCGGGTCAATATCATGATCAACACGCAGCGAACCTTGGACTATCACGAACACCTTCGTGAATACGATATCGAAGAGGCGGGCGAATGGAGCACCATCAGCTTTACCACCGAAAACCTCGATGCGAAGCCGGGGGACAATCTTTACGTTCAGCTGTGCATGACCGACTGGGGGTACGACCGCTACCACATGGATGTCGACTATTACAAAGCGGATATCGTCAAAGCCGCCGAAGCGGGCCCCGACCTCGGCGAACCCTTGCTCTACCATCCCCCAATTCCGTCAATCGATTCTTTTGCCCATCATCTTTCCGTAGCGGAAGACGGTATGTTAAACCTTCGCTTTCCGGATGTCAGTTTCGGCGCTTGGCAGCAAAGCGGGATTTCCATTCTCACTGTCAGCGAAGGGCAGTATCCGATACTTCGCTGGGACCTCGCTGAGCTTCGTGGAGCCGAGGCTACAGGGCCTGGGGTTCTTGAGCTCACGACTCGCTCGCTCTCCAAGGGCGGCGACTACGGCAAGGCCTTTGGAGAGGACCTAGGAGTCGAGTTCGGCAAGGTTCGTATTTTCGAAGTTTTCGGTGGGCCGAGTGAATGGAGCGATGCGTCGGTCACCTACCATTCCTTCCTCGAGGGACAAGATTTCTGGAACGTGGTGAACGAGCAGATGATCTTCGACACCGAGCTAGCGGAAGCTGACGGCGGCAAGACGCATATTACGCTTTCGCGACCTGTTATGCAGCGTATCCTAGACGGTACTACGAAAGGATTGCTGCTTATGCCTCTAGGCGCAATCGACGCAACGATCTACGACTCATCCGCCCACAATGGAAAGTACGCAGCGAAGCTGCATTTCTCGACTCGCTAGGCGCAGGTCGTAACGCTCTGGGCCGCCTAGCGAAGCAGCACCTTCGCCGCCCAGTCGCCCACGGCGACGTCTGCGCCTTCTGGGAAGGTTGGCGCCTTTATTTCGCCATCCTCGTTCGACCGCAGCTCGCGCATCTCAAGCCATTGGCCACGACGCGGGTCATACCAACGCCAACGGTAACGAGCGTTTGGCTCGAAGCCGGAAAGCGTTGCTCTCGCTGCCTCGTTCTCGAAGTACAGCAAGGCGAAGCTCGCGTCCTCGGTCCGCATCATGTAGGACCAACCGTCCAGTCCGTCCTCGGGAGCGCCTGGCGCCTTGCGCGGCTCGATGGAAGTTGTCGCCGGCGCTAGCTCCTGATAGCGCTTGCCTTCGGAGAGGACGAAATCCTGCAAGGGAGCCATGTATTCAGCAGATTGGTACTTAAGGGCGTCCCAGATGTGGGGCCGCGCTCCGGCTGGCTCTCCGGTGGTGGTGATGTCGTAGGCCGCGGTGCCGTGCACGTGGCCTGAGAGTCCACCCGACAATACCGAGCCGTACATCTGGGCCCGAGAGAAGTATACGTCGCGGGCGGAATTGGGAGGTGGCTCCTCTCCTCCCGGTTTGTTGATCTCATGCAACCATCCTGTATAGTACGGCTCGAAGTTGATGGTCGGCTTGGGTGGTTCGATGGCGAACTGGACCTCCAGGTTTTCGCCCACTCGATGGTCCCGCGGTTTGTTTCCCACGCTGTGCATGTCGAGCCAAGGCACTTGCTCGCCCTGTCCCAACGTAGTATGGGTGGCCCGGTCGATCAGGGCCGTGCAAAGCTGTTCGAAGGGCGGCGGCCCGTAGGTTTCGCGGTGGTAGATCAAGGCTTGGTTGAACTGCTCCGCCGTCAGGCTGAAATCCTCCGGAACCCAATCCAAATGGATGCCGCTAAACAATAGATTGTAGGCTCCGTATCGAGAAATTAGATACTGGTAATAGCGAGCAAAGGTCTCGTTGAAATCGAAATAGGCGTTCCACGACGGTCCCACATCGCGCCGCACCGTTTCCAGCAGTGGCACGAAGCCGACCTCGGAAAGGTAGCCCATCTTGCGATCCAAGCTTTGAAAGAACTGCGGATTCAAGCGGTTAAAGTTCGAAACCCCCGGATGCTCCTCGGACAAGGCGAAGGGCAGGTTGCCCCGTTCGTCCCGCATATTTTTTGCGGTGAAGGTTCCCCAATAGCTCAAGCCGCCGGAAGCGTCGGTTCCGCGGCCTTCCGATACGTCGTAGTGAAATTTCTCCCACGCGTTGCGAACGTAGATGCCGTTTTCGTCCGCATAGGTGCTGGGGTTGAGATCGGCTTCCCAGTTCGGGAAGGCCGCGATCATGCTGACGGAGTTGAAGCCCTGGCCTTTGCGATACTGCACTGCATCCTCGAAGCCTATTCCTGGCCCGGGAACGTACTCGGGACTCGTTGCCGCATGGCGAAACGGAAGTCGCCAGGTACTGCCAGCCAGCCAGGTATCGCCTAGCATGAAGTAGGGCGTCCCGTCCGCGTACTCCAAGGCGTGGCCGTTCTCGCTCGCCTTCACGAAACCGCGGCGATTCGGATTCTTCCGTTTTTCGCGCTCGCTCCATGCTTTTGCCTGAAGGCTGCCTCCATGGCCATTCAGGCCTGAATCCTCAGTCTGATTCGAGCCGCTTTCCCATGACCAATTTCCCGGTGCAGTGGCCACGAAGCGGACTTTGAAGACAGCGCCCCCATCCCAGAATCCGTAGATTCTTTTGCTGAATCCCGGTCCTTGGAGATCGATCCAGCACAACACCTCGAGGTACGGATTTTCGTATTCGCCCTTCGCCTCCAGCAGGATTTCCTGCATCTCCCATACGCGGACTTTATCCGTCTCCGCACGGGCGTCTTTCAGGTCGACGCCGTTCCAGGCAAACGCCCAGACGCAGCAAAGCATCACAAAGGGGGTAGGCAAACGCATAGAGCTAAGCTAAGCCGCCCGCAGCCCCCAGCAAGAGCGAAGCGCTGCCGATCCAGCTCAAGCTATAGCGCGGGTAACGCAGGGCGAAATCTAGAGCGTGACTTAAAGTGAGCTCATTGCTGGCAGAGGAGCGCGAGGAGGATTGCGTCTGTTTGCACGGAGTTCCTTACCGCACCATCAGATTGCTCGGCGCGAGTGGGAGTGACATCTCAGCAGCGCGAACCAACCTCACGTTGTCGATGTAATACACGTCGCCGGGCCGGGCATCGTTCGCGAACCAGAAGAACAAGCGCCCATCGGCCACCTTCGAATTGAAGTTCATGGTAGAGAAATCGATGGAGTGCGATTGCCAGCTTGAGCTCAGTTCCACCGTCACTCTGTTGAGCCCGTAAACTGTGTAGGGGCTATCTGGTTTGGCCAGAGAAACGCGCAGGTCGCTTCCGGTGCTTGAATACGCATCGAAGGTGAGTCGGTAGTCCTGGTAGGCTGCCAGCTCCAGGCCGGATTGATTCAATTGAATGTTGCTGCCCAAAGAATCGATCGCCACGGAAACGCATTTGCTCGACCCATCGTAGCCCGGGCTGGTCGCCAGGGCGCTGCCCGATCCGTTCGTATAAAATTTCCAGGACTCCATTCCCTTTTCGAAGCCTCCATTGGAAAGAACGCCGAAACCTCGTTCGGGTTCTGGACCGGGAACCGGTTCTGGCTCGGGATCAACGGGTTCCGGTTCAGGATCCGAAGGATCCGTCGGCTCTTCGCTGCCTTTTTCAAGGTAGTTCTCCCAACCCGAAAACTCGCTATCCTTCGATACCACAACCACGGTGTAGCGAAAGTCCAAGGGATACCATGCTTTGGGGTCTTCGCCGTTCCAATTCCATCCTTGGTAGTCGCTAACAGGCGTTCCGTCCTGGGTTTTAATGGCAACGCCCACCCTGTGACGCGCCCTATGCCATTCGATTGGTTTACCGCCCTTTTTCCACATGTCCGCGATCGCTTGGGAATGGATCAGGGTCGCCCCTTCGCTGCCGACAATTAGCTGCTGCTTCGTGCAGGTTTCCAGTTCGAATTTGTTTCCGTCCTTTTCCTGCCAAATGCAGAACTGGAGCTTCATTGATTGCGGAACGGGCTGGCTGCGAATCTCGATGCGAATATGAAAGGTCCCTTCGGCGTAATTTATGGGAGTTTCCCAATCCCCGTTTTGCAGGGGAGGTTGATCATGGGGAAATCCGCGATTGCTCTCGCTTGCAGGTCCATTCCAATCGAAGACTTTCATCTCGGCTGCCGACAAGCACGTCGCCGCCCAAAAGGAAAGGGCGACTAGGGTTGTTGTTGTTATATGCTTACCGGATCTCATCGTTGAAAAGCTGGGTATTCGATTCCTCTGGAAGAGGACTAAGGATCCGAGCGGACCCCAGCCCTTCATGGTAGGGTTGGTTTTCCTGCCGCTCGAGATGCGAGGTAGGTAGTGACTTCGACCGGTCGGAAATCTCGCTTAACGCAAACGCCCCGCAGGCTAGGAGATAACATTTCTTTTATACAAACAGGCGGCTCCACTACCGATGCCTGTCCCGGAATTTGCCTAGCGGCGAAGAGGGCTCGGGGGAGGCAGCCTGAGGGCGCGGTACCGCTTGTCGCTTGGGAGACGACTCGCTTGCAGCTCGAAGATGACTGCCAAGGAATCCGGTTGCGAAACGTTAAGGGTCTGGGCTTGGGATCTCTCGACACTGTGTGTTCTAAATCCGATACATGTCGAGGAGCGAAGTGACGACATGTTTCCTCCCTTTGGCCCTCAACTGTCTGCCTTCGGCTTCGGTACGGGGAGTGTGCGACGAGACAAGGGATTGGTTGAGCGTTGCTCAAGTCCTGCGGACCCGCCTTCGGCGTCCCATCTCTGGTCGTTGCGCTCCCTTGGTCGAACCCTCTGCTCGGGTTCAAATAGCTCTCTCCGGTCCGCCCACAAAAAAGCCCGCATAGAGCGGGCGTTGTAAGTGACGGAGAGTACCGAGGAGCGAAGTGACGACACTCGAGGAGCTCTGCGACGAGACAAGGGAGTATCCCTCGAACGGAGCCGCTTTTGCCCTAGGGCAAAAGTGGCGGAGAGAGAGGGATTCGAACCCTCGGTACGGTTACCCGTACACGCACTTTCCAGGCGCGCGCCTTCGACCACTCAGCCATCTCTCCACGGTCGGTTTTCATCGGGCCTCCTTGGAGCCCCCAGAAAAGAACGGCCAAATAAGGCGATTCGTATCTCCGCGGTCAATGTCTTTTCTCAAAAAATAAATTCGCGGGGAATTCGCCCCGCTTTCGGGCAGATCCCGCTTGCATGTTACCTAGGGCGACGTAGGTTCGGGCGTTTGAAGCTTTCTGAGAAAAATGGTCTCTTCTAACGCAGACATAGGTTACAACAGCAAGGTTGAGGGCGGCGTGATCGTCTCGAAGGCCGATGCGGTTATTAACTGGATTCGCACTCATTCCCTCTGGCCGATGCCGATGGGCTTGGCGTGCTGCGCGATCGAGCTCATGGCCTCCGGGGCTTCGAAGTTCGATATCTCGCGCTTCGGCGCTGAGGTGATGCGCTTTTCTCCCCGCCAGTCAGACGTGATGATCGTGGCGGGAACGGTCACTTACAAGATGGCTCCGGTCGTGCGTCGCATCTACGACCAGATGGCGGAGCCGAAGTGGGTGATCGCCATGGGGGCCTGTGCCTCTTCGGGCGGCATGTATCGCTCCTACGCCACTTTGCAGGGCGTGGACCGCATCGTGCCGGTGGACGTCTACGTGAGCGGCTGCCCGCCGCGGCCGGAGGCGTTGCTCGACGCTCTTATAAAGTTGCAGGACAAGGTGCGTACGGAAACGTCGGCCAAGGACCTCCTCAAAGTAAAATCCTGATCTGCTCGCACGATGATTGCTCAAGATCTACTCGCCGCCCTGCAAGGAGTTAACTCCGAAGTCGCAGAGCGCGATTCTGCCGATTGGCCCTCTTTCAACTGCCCGATCGACTCCCTCGTCGATGCCCTCAAGGCACTGCGCGACAACCACGGCTACGACATGCTGGTCGACGCCACGGGAATCGACAACGGCGTAGAAGCCAGCCCGCGCTTCACCGTCGTCTATCACCTGCAGTCGACTGCCAACGCGGTCTACGTGCGAGTGGCCGCGGATTGTCCGGACAGCGAAAATCCAGTGGCTCCTACGGTGACGCACCTGTGGCCGGCGGCAGACTGGCACGAGCGTGAGAGCTACGACATGTTTGGCATCAAATATGAGGGCCATCCTGATCTGCGCCGCATCCTGATGTGGGACGAGTACGAGTACCATCCGCTGCGCAAGGACTTTCCGCTGGCTGGCCACGACGGCCCGCTCTGGGACGAAGAAATCAACGAGGAGACGGGTACGGGTACGATTCCCGCTCCCATGATGGGCGGTCCTTTCGTTTCCAAGAATTCCAGCTTCGAGGCGGAGCGCGAACCACGAGCCAAGGACGAAAGCTGGCACGAAAAGAAAGAAAAGCCGAAAGGCTAGGGCTCGCGCCTGTAGCAGCCTAGCGACCCAAACGAATTTAAGCCAATGGCGACCGAATCCAAAGAATACACCATGCCCGACGCGGGATCCCGCGCGGCGCAAGCTTCGGAAGAGTTCGAGACTGAAAAGCTCGAGCTGAGCATGGGACCCTCTCACCCGTCCACGCACGGGGTTTTACGACTCAACCTCGAGCTCGACGGCGAGATCATCCAAAAGTGCGACCCGGTACTCGGATACTTGCACCGCGGCGACGAGAAGATTGCGGAGAACATGACTTACAACCAGTTCGTGCCCTACACGGACCGACTGGACTACCTCGCACCGCTGGCCAACAACGCCATCTACGCTATCGCGGTGGAAAAATTGACCGGCATCGAAGTGCCGGAGCGCTGCCAATCAATCCGCGTGATTACTAGCGAAATGGCCCGTATCTCCGCTCACTTGCTGGGATTGGGTGCCTACACCATGGACGTGGGGGCTTTGACGGTGTTCATGATCACCTTCACCGAGCGTGAAAAGCTCTACACGCTCTTCGAAGAGCTGACGGGAGCCCGCTTTACCACCAGCTACAGCCGTATCGGCGGCGTTACGCGCGACATGCCTGCGGGCTGGACGGACAAGGTTCTGGATTTCTGTACCCAGTTCCTCCCGCTGCTCGACGACGTGGAGAGCCTACTTTCCCGTAACCGCGTTTTCGTGGACCGTACGGCGGACATTGGCGTGATCAGCAAGGAAGACGCCATCGCTTACGGCCTCACCGGGCCAAACGCTCGCGCTTCTGGGGTCGACGTAGACCTGCGTCGCGATGCTCCTTACTCGGGCTACGAGAAGTATGACTTCGAAGTGGTGCTCGGCGAAAATGGCGACTGCTACGACCGTTATCTCGTGCGCATGGAAGAGATGCGACAGAGCGTGCGCATCATCCGCCAGGCCATCGCCCAGGTGCCGGAAGGACCCTACCGAGCGGAAGACGCCAAGAAGATAATCCTGCCGCACAAGGACAAGACGCTCACCTCCATGGAAGAGCTCATCCAAAACTTCATGATTACGACTGAGGGTCCCCAGATCCCGGCCGGTGAAGTTTACTTCGAAGGGGAAGCTCCCAAGGGGGCGCTTGGGTTCTTCATCCACTCCAAGGGTGGAGGCGTGCCGTACCGCCTGAAGATCCGCGGTCCTTCTTTCTGTAATTTGAGCATTTTGCCAAAGCTTTGCGTGGGCTCCATGGTTTCGGACATCCCGTCCATCCTTGGCAGCTTCGACTTCGTCATGGGGGAATGCGATAGGTAGGATTTAATTACCCACGAATGACTCTAGTATCCGCGAATTGAATACGAAAATGATTCGTGAAGATTTGTGAGATTAGTGGGAGGCAATTGATTTAATAAAATGGACTTAAAGCCAGAGACGCTAGCTGAGATCGAAGCTGCCATTCCGAAGTATCCGGAGGCGCAGAGCGCGGTCATGCCCTTGTTGCACGCGATCCAGCAGGATCAGGGGTATATCTCTAACGAAGCCGCGGAATGGGTGGCCGAGAAGCTCGGTATCGCTCCGATCAACGTTCTATCGGTGGTCACCTTCTACCCGTTCTTCCGCCAGCACAAAATCGGCAAGCGCCACATTCGCGTCTGCCGCACCTTGTCTTGCGCGATGGCTGGAGGCGCTAAAGTCTGCGACAAGATGCTTTCCGAGTTCGAGGCCGAGCTGAATCAGGTTTCTCCAGACGGAGAGGTGACGGTCGAGTTCGCGGAATGTCTCGCCAGCTGCGGCAGCGCCCCGGTGATGTTGGTCGACGAAGACCTGCACGAGAACCTCACGGTCGAAAAGGCCAAGGAAATTTGCGACAAGATCAAAGCGGAGGCGAAAGCGTAGTTAAGATGGCAATACATCCAAAAGAACAGCGCCTCGTCCTTAAGTACGCCGACGAGCCAGGTTATACTCCTCACATCGACAGCTACTTGGAGCACGGCGGTTACGACATGCTCAAGAAGGCGGTCACCATGGAGCCACAGGCGATTATCGACGAAGTGAAAGCGTCGACCTTGCGCGGTCGTGGCGGAGCCGGTTTCCCTTGTGGGCTCAAGTGGAGCTTCGTGGACCGCAAGTCCGGTAAGCCGATCTACTTGATCTGCAATTGCGACGAGTCTGAGCCCGGCACTTTCAAGGATCGCCAGATCGTGCACAAGGATCCGCATCAGCTGATCGAGGGCATGATGATTTCCTGTTTCGCCAATAATGTCGCCAAGGCCTTTATCTATATTCGCGAAGAGATGCCTTACGGGGCGAAGATCTTGGACCAGGCCATTCTAGAGGCGAAGGAAAAAGGGTTTGTAGGCGACAATGTATGCGGATCTGGATACAGCTGCGATATCGTAGTGCACCGCGGAGCGGCCGCCTATATTTGCGGCGAAGAAACCGGTCTCATCGAATCGCTCGAAGGCAAGCGGGCCAATCCGCGTATCAAGCCTCCTTACTTCCCAGCGGTGCTCGGCCTCTACAATTGCCCGACCATCGTCAACAACGTCGAAACCCTTTGTAATGCGGTCCACATTTTGGACATGGGCGCGGAGGGCTTCAAAAAGATCGGCCGTCCCAACAATGCGGGCACGCGCATCTGGTGTGTATCCGGAGGCGTGCAACGTCCTGGCTACTACGAAGTGGGCGAGATGACGCTCGGCGAGCTGGTTTACGACATTTGTGGCGGACCGCTTCCCGGACGCACTATTAAGGCGATCATTCCCGGCGGTTCTTCCATGAAGATCCTCAAGAACGGCGAGCGCTACAAGGGCAAGAATCCGGACGGTAGCGAATACGATTGGGGGCTAGAAGATATTCCGCTCGACTACGACGGGATTGCCGCGGCGGGCTCCATGTCTGGTTCTGGTGGCATGATGGTACTCGATGACACGGTGTCGATTCCAGCGGCCCTCGCGAATTTGATGGCTTTCTACTCTCACGAATCCTGCGGCCAGTGTACGCCCTGCCGCGAAGGTTCGCTTTGGTTGAAGAAGATCACTTCTCGCATGGTGCATGGCGAAGCGCGTCCGGAAGACGTGGACCTCATGCTCGACGTGGCCGGCCAGATCGCTGGCCGCACCATTTGCGCGTTTGGTTTTGCGGTGGCTTGGCCGGTGCAGAGCTACATTGCCAAGTTTGAAGACGAATTTAGAGAATATGCGGCGCACCTCAGCGATCCTAAAGCTGACCGCCAAGCCATAAAGGAACTCGCGTGTAATGGCTGAGGAAAAGAAAGATAACCTGATAACGGTCAATATTGACGGGCAAGACTTGCAGGTGCCTCCCGGTACCAACATGGTCGAAGCAGTCAAGATGCTCGGCAAGGAGGTCCCGCACTACTGCTACCATCCGAAGCTTTCCATCGCTGGCAACTGCCGCATGTGTCTCGTGGAAATGGGCATGCCCGGAAAGGACCGCGCCACTGGCGAGCCGATGCTCAACGAGGATGGCACGCCTAAGATCATGTGGATGCCCGGTCCGGCCATCGCTTGCGGTACCAACGCGGCCCCTGGCATGCACATCAGAACGAACTCCCAGAAGGCTATCGAGTCGCGCGAGTCGGTGACCGAGTTTCTTCTCATCAACCACCCGCTGGACTGTCCGATCTGTGACCAGGCGGGGGAGTGTAAGCTGCAAGAGTTTTCCGCGTCACACGGACGTGGATACAGCCGCTTCGTGGAAGAGAAGAACGTCAAGCCTAAGCGCACGCGCCTCGGACCGAGAGTGACGCTTGACGACGAGCGCTGTATCCTCTGCTCGCGTTGTATCCGTTTCTCTCAGGAAGTGGCCAAGGACGATGTGCTCGGCTTCACCGATCGCGGCAGCTACTCGACACTCACTTGCTTCCCTGGCAAGGAGCTGGCCAATAACTACTCGCTCAATACTGTCGACATCTGTCCGGTGGGAGCGCTCACCAGCACCGATTTTCGTTTCAAGATGCGTGTTTGGTTCCTCAAGGAAACCAAGAGCATCGACCTCGAGTCCAGCGTTGGCTGCAACACGGTGGTATCTTCCCGCGAAGGAAAGGTCTACCGCGTGACTCCGCGTCGCAACGACGAGGTCAACGACACGTGGATGCCGGACTCTGGCCGTGAACTCTACAAGCAGATCGAAGCGGAGAACCGTCTCTCGTTCTCCTCGGTCAACGGTTCCGAAACCTCTGCTGTGGAAGCCCTCAAGGCGGCCGCCGAGATCCTGAAAGGGGAGGGCGTGGCCATCGTTGGTTCCGGTCGCAATACGGTGGAAGAGCAGTTCGTGCTAAAGCAAATCGCCGATCAGGTGAACGCCAAGGGCGTGTATTTGGTTGCTCGATACGGAGACGACGACGGAATCCTCATCTCCAAGGATCGCAATCCGAACGTGCGCGGCGCTTTGGCGACTGGTTTGATTTCCGACCTGCCCGCCGAACAGCTTTCCGTTCTCGCCTCGCAAATCGATAGCGGCGAAGTCAGCACTGTCTTGGCAACCAAGGAAGACTTGGTGGCAGCTGGCTTGAGTGAAGAGCAGCTCAAGAAGGTGAAGCTCGTGGTCATCGATACGCATGCTTCGGCTACGACTGAGAACGCGGATGTGGTCATCGCTGGCCTCACTCAGTTCGAAAAGTCCGGCTCGGTGATCAACCAGCAGTTCCGTATCCAGAAATTCCATAAAGCGGTTCCGGGGCCTGTCGGTTCGATCGACGACCTCGCCGCTTTGTCCGCTATCCAAGCCAGCCTTTCCGGCGAAACCTGTCCGTCTGTGGTTGGCACCGTTTGGGAAAAGATTGCGGCGGAAGGCAGCATCTTCGAAGGACTCAGCTTCAAGGGTATCGCCGACACCGGCGTGCTGCTCGACGGTTCTGCATTTTCTGGACTCGCTTTCGTGGAAGGCAAGTCGCTCCACTTTGAACCTCAAGTTGCGGAGGTAGCGAAGTAATGAATTCACGATTAAACGTAGCGCTGAGCTTTAGCCAGCGTACTCAATGCAGGATCAATCCTCTGCGGACGCGGGCTGAAGCTCCGCGCTACTCTTTCTAGCGTCATGGAACTCACTGATATAGCAATCAAGTCGATCTACGCGGTAATCGTAGTGAGCGTGCTGATGGGCTTTTGCTCCTACGCCGTTCTTGCGGAGCGTAAGATTTCCAGCTGGATTCAGGGCCGTGTCGGCCCGAATCGCACGACGCTGCCGATTATCGGATCGATTCCGTACATCGGGCGCTTTCTCACGCGCCTCGGCGTTTTCCAACCTGCGGCCGACGGTTTGAAGTTCCTCTTCAAAGAAGACGTAACACCCGGTCACGTTAACAAGGTTTACTTCATTCTGGCTCCCGTTCTTTCTTTGGTGCCGGCTTTGACCACGGTCGTGGTGGTCCCTTTCGGTTACTTTGAGAATGCGGCAGGCGAGGTGGTGAACCTGGTGCTTGCCGACCTGAACGTGGCGATCCTCTTCCTTTTTGCCATTTCTTCGCTCGGCGTTTATGGCGTGGTGCTTGGCGGTTGGGCTTCCAACTCGAAGTATCCATTTCTTGGAGGCATCCGCGCTTCGGCTCAGATGATTTCGTACGAGCTAGCCATGGGCATTTCCGTACTGCCGGTTTTCATGTGGCTCAACGCTCCCGGCACGGAAGGTACGCTCAGTCTGGTCGACGTCGTCAACTCCCAAGGCGGCGCATTGTGGAACGCCATGTGGATGCCGGGCTCATTCCTCATCTTCGTGGTTTGTATCTTCGCTGAAACGAACCGTCTGCCTTTCGACATGGCGGAATCCGAAACGGAATTGGTCAGCGGTTTCCACACCGAGTACAGCTCCTTCAAATTCGGCCTCTTCTTCGTGGGCGAGTACGCTCACATGCTGGTCGGTTCTGCAGTCGTCGCGATCCTCTTCCTGGGGGGCTGGCATCCGATGCCCTTCATGACTTGGGCGGACTTCGGAGTGCACGGCTGGCTCGCGGGAGTGCTTTCGGTCGGTACCATGATCGGCAAGCTTTGCGGTTTCATGTTCTTCTTCATGTGGATTCGCTGGACGCTTCCACGTTTCCGCTACGACCAAGTCATGCGCATCGGTTGGCAAATGCTGCTGCCGCTCTCGATCGCCAATCTGATCGTGTACACCTTTGTAATCTACTTTTTGGAGAGACCTTAACCCACACGCGCCATGCCGATCGTAGTTAAGAGAAAACCACTTACCTTTTTAGAAAAGCTCTACATTCCCGAGATCGTTCGCGGTCTCACGGTTACCTTCCGTCGCATGTTCTTCGGCGAAACGGTGACCTTGGAGTATCCGGAACAGCGCCCGCCGATCCCTGCGGGGTACCGTGGGGTACCCACGCTGGTGCGTGATCCGGAAGGCCGCGAGAAGTGCGTGTCCTGCCAGCTTTGCGAGTTCGTTTGCCCGCCTAAGGCGATTCGTATCACTCCGGGGGAAATTCCTGCGGATAGCGACTATGCCCATGTGGAGAAGGCTCCCAAGGAATTCGATATCGACATGCTCCGCTGCATCTATTGCGGCATGTGCCAAGAAGTTTGTCCGGAAGAGGCGATCTGGCTGCAGAACCAGTATTCAATGTCTGGTTACACCCGTGGCGAGATGGTGAACAACAAGGCGAAGCTTTACGAACTCGGCGGCACGCTCCCCGACCAACACTTCAAGTGGAACAAGAAAAAGGAAGCGGCCGAAAACGGCGGCGGACACCACTGATTTGAATTTTCCTCCCTCCTCAGATGACTGACCTGTTTTTCTACATTTTCGCGACGCTTACGCTTGGTTGCGCTTTCGGCGTGGTGTTCAGCCGCAATCCGGTGAACGCGGCGATGTTCCTGATCATGACTTTCATCGGCATGGCAGCGCATTTCGTCATGCTGGAAGCCTACTTCCTGGCGGTGATCCAGATCCTCGTCTACGCGGGAGCGGTGGTGGTTCTCTTCCTCTTCATCATCATGTTGCTTGATGTGGGTGAAGAAAAGAAGCACCGCGTCAAGCCGCTCACTTGGGTTGCGAGCTTGGTCGGATTTGCACTGCTTATTCTCGGAGTGGTGAGCATCACTTCCAGCGACAACATCAAAACCGCGAGCGATTCGCTTCCCGAAGCGGCCGGCGCTTCGCTCAAGAACTTCGGTTACGAACTCTTCACCACCTACCAGTTGCCCATGCAGGTGACCGGATTCCTGCTCCTCATCGCGATGATTGGCGTCATCGTGCTTAGCAAGAAAGTGAAGACCGACTAAGCCTCACGAATCTCTTCTTTCCTTTTAAAACAAACTTTTCCCTCAGCAGATGACCGTCGGACTTGAACAATACATTGCGGTGAGCGCCGCGCTCTTCGCCATCGGATTCTTTGGCGTGCTGCGTCGCAAGAACACGCTCGTCATCTACATGTGCCTCGAGCTCATGCTCAACGCCTGCAACCTCGGCTTGATCGCCTTCTCTCGCTTCCATGGCGGGATGAGCGGCTCGGTTTTTGTCTTCTTCACTATCACGGTGGCGGCGGCCGAGGTCGCGGTAGGACTTGCGATCATCGTAGCTCTGTTCCGTAAGCGCCAGACGGTACAGGTGCCCGAACTCAACGCTCTGAAGAACTAGTTTTCCGATGAATCCAGAAATATTCGCATACGCTCTTCTCGCGTTTCCTCTGATTTCGGCGGCAGCGATCGCATTTTGCATGCGTCGCAACGGAGCTTTGGCTTCAGGTGTTTCCGTGGGCGCGGCAGCTTTGATCCTCGCGACAGCCGGCCACATTATCTTTCGCCTCGATAACTTCGAGTTCACCACGAATTGGATACAGCTCGGACCGCTGTCTTTGGACTTCGGATTCCTCATCGACGACCTGGCCAAGCTAATGCTCTTCGTCGTCGCCTTCGTCGGTTTCCTTGTTCACGTATTCAGCCTTGGATACATGAAGGAAGATCCGAACAAGGCTCGTTTCTTCGGCGGTCTCTCCATCTTCATGTTTTCCATGCTCGGCCTCGTGATGGCCAATAGCTTGGTGACGCTCTTTATCTTCTGGGAGCTGGTCGGTTTCAGCTCTTACATGCTGATCGGCTTCTACCTCGACAAGCCCAGCGCGGCGGCTGCTTCCAAGAAAGCCTTCATAGCCAATCGGGTAGGGGACTTTGGATTCCTCATCGGCATCGCTTTGGCGATTGGTTTGTTTGGAACGGTAAGCCTCAGTGAAATGCGCGAAGCGGTGGTTTCGGGCGAAGTCGTGGTGGGCACAGCGGCTCTTGGCCTGCTGCTTTTCTGCGGCACGGTGGGCAAGTCCGGTCAAATCCCGCTGCACGTTTGGCTTCCTGACGCGATGGAGGGTCCCACTCCTGTTTCCGCTTTGATCCACGCTGCGACCATGGTCGCGGCCGGCGTCTTCCTCCTCTGCCGTACTGGTTTCCTCATGACAGCCGAGGCTTTGGAAGTGATCATGTGGGTCGGTGTTGCGACCGCGATCTTCGCGGGACTCACCGCGATCGCCCAACGCGACATCAAGAAGATCCTCGCCTACTCCACTGTTTCCCAGCTCGGCTACATGGTCGCTGCGTTTGGTTTGGGTAGCTTGGTGGCCCTGAAGGAAAACCCAGCCGACGCCGCCAGCGCGGTGATCACCGGTGGCGTTGCAGCCGCGATGTTCCACTTGACCACGCACGCCTTCTTCAAGGCTCTGCTCTTCCTCGGTTCCGGTTCTATCATCCATGCCTGCCATCATGAGCAGGACATTTTCAAGATGGGTGGTTTGGCCAAAAAAATGCCGATCACTTTCATCTGCTTCACGCTCGGTTTGGCGGCTCTGGTGGGAACTCCGTACCTCTCCGGCTACTTCTCCAAGGACGCGATCCTTGCTCTCGCGGTGGAACAGAACATGGCGGTCTTCTACCTTTTGGTATTCGGCGCCTTCCTCACCACTTTCTATATGATCCGTCTTTGGAAGATCGTTTTCCTTGGCGAGGCCAATTCTGAAAACGCGAGCCACGCGCATGAAAACGGATTGGTGATGACGGTACCCTTGATGTTGCTGGCGGCGCTGGCAGTGCTCGGCGGATACGCAGGGATTTACCCGGAAGCGATGTCGCCTCTCGTGGACCTTGGCGATGCGATCGCCCATGGTGAACACCACGGCACTGTGATGGCGCATGGCATCGGCGCTTGGGCGATCGGCTTGGCATTAGCTTGGTTCATCTATGGAGCTGGTTCCAAGGAAGACCGTTTTGGAGGTCCTATCTACGCGTTGCTGCAGAAGAAGTTCTTCTTCGACGAGCTCTACGAGTTCTACATCGCCAAGATCCAGCAACGCGTGGCCTTGACGTTTCACTTCTTCGAGCAGATCGCCTTGTCCGGCTTGATCATTCGCGGAGCAGCAGGAGTTGCGGGCTTGGTCGGCATCGGGCTTAAGAGCCTGCACGTCGGTAGCCTGCATCAATACGTCTACTGGTTCATCGCGGGTCTCGCAATCTTCTGGTTCATCGCTGGCTAAGCGTGTGTGGCAAAATTGAATACGACTTTCTAAAATGAACGACTCCGTTTCACTTCTCCATTTCGCCATTGCGGTGCCGCTGATTGCGGCGTTTGCCACGCTTTGGGCGGGCAAGCTTGGCCGCCCTGCGGTACAGATCGTTTCTGTAACCGGATTTGCGATACCGACCATCCTAGCGATTATCGCTTGGGTTCTCTACAACCCTGAAGTAGCTGGTGGATACGACTTCGTCACGCGTCACAACACGGGACTCGAAGCAGTGGGCATCAGCCTGCACCTCGGGTTGAACGGCGTGGCTCTTCCTCTTTTCGTGATGGCTGCGGTGGTCGGATTGGCTGCTGGCCTGTATGCAGCTCAATCCAAGGCGGAAAACCTATCTCGCTACTTGTTCTGCTTGCTCGTCATGCAAGGCGGATTGATGGGCGTCTTCGCATCCATCGACGTCTTCTTCTTCTATTTCTTCCACGAGCTCGCTCTCATTCCGACCTTCGTGATGGTGGGGGTATGGGGCGGTCGCGACCGCGGTTACGCGGCGATGAAGATGACTATCTACCTTACGTTGGGAGCGATGCTTTCGCTGGCGGGCTTGATTGCTCTCTACGTGAAGAGCGGAGCGGAGTCCTTTGATCTCATCACCTTGAAGGCCCACTTGGCGGCGGCTCCTTTGAGCGAAACCGTTTCGCACTACGCTTTCGGCCTGCTGCTTTTCGGCTTTGGTATCCTCGTATCGCTTTGGCCACTACACACTTGGGCTCCACTCGGATATGGAGCGGCTCCCAGTTCGGCAGCTATGTTGCACGCAGGCGTGCTGAAGAAGTTTGGCCTCTATGGCTTGATCCAAATCGCAGTGCCTTTGATTCCTGGTGGGGTGGGGCAATGGGAGAGCTGGATCATCTGGTTGGCGCTCGGCAATGTGGTGATCGTCGGCTTGGTGACCATGGCCCAACGCGACCTCAAGCAGATGCTTGGTTACAGCTCGGTGATGCACATGGGTTACGCGTTCCTAGGAATCGCAGCCATGTCGGTCATCGGCGTTGCTGGAGCAGTGATCATGATGGTGGCTCACGGTTTGACGGTGGCTTTGCTCTTCATGCTTTCGACGATGATCCATCACCGCACCCAGACTTTCGAAATGGAAGAGATGGGCGGGCTTTCCAAGAAAGCTCCCGTGCTAAGCGCTTTCTTCGTTTGCGGCATGATGGCGAGCATTGCTCTGCCCGGTCCGGGCCTTGCCAACTTCTGGGGCGAGTTCGGAATCTTCGTGAGTCTCTGGCAGTTCAAGCCGTGGGTTTTGTTCGTAGCGGCGACGGGAATTATCATTTCCGCGATCTATGCGCTCCGAGCGATTGCCAATGTATTCTTTGGTCACGAGTCCGAAGATTTCTTGGAAGTGCAAAAGGAGCACACCGTGGTCGACATGACTTGGGCAGAACGCGTGCCCGCCTTGATCCTCATCCTTGTGCTTTTCTTCATCGGCTTCTTCCCGAAGACCATCTCCTCTTCCATCAACGAAGCGCTTGAGAGCGAACCTGTCTACCAGACGGCGAACGCGAACCAGTAATTATTATTTGGATATACGATGCCAACTGATACTTTGAATTCCCTCGGCGAAATCGCCGCCACCAATACTTGGGGCGCGATCTACCCAGAAATGATCCTCGGCTGCTTGGCTTTGTTCTTGCTCGTGCTGGAGGTGGTGCTGCCCAAGTTCGCGCATGGCGCGATCCCCCGCATTTCGATTATCGGACAGATCCTTTTGCTCGGCTACATCTTGGTCTTCGATCCGAGCGGCTGCTGCCATGGCGTTGCTTTCGGCGGCATGATCGAATTGAGCGGCACTACGCAAGCGCTGCGTATCTTCTTCCTGCTCGCGTCGATCTTCGTCAGCTATCTGGCCATGGTCAGCTTCGAGAACAAGACGCTGGCCCGTATCGAGTACTTTGCCATCACTTTGGTGGTGACGGGAGCTCTCTCGCTCATGTCCATGTCCAACCATTTCGTGATGCTCTTCGTGGCGCTAGAAACGGCGACAGTGGGCTTCTACGTTTTGGTCAGCTACTTCCGCCAGAATCCGCTCTCTTTGGAAGCCGGCCTCAAGTACCTGATCATGGGAGCGCTCAGCTCGGCGATCCTGCTCTTCGGCATCGTGCTGCTTTACGGGGCGGCCAGCAATCCGGCCCTTGCGGGCAGCAGCCAGGATGCGATGAACTTCCAAAACCTGCGAACCTTCCTCGAGGCGAACCCCGGCGACACCCTCGCGATTATCGGTATGCTGCTGGTGATCTCCGGCGTGGCATTCAAGATCGGCGCCTTTCCCTTCCAGATCTGGATCCCCGACGTCTACCAAGGCGCTCCGGTTCCGACGACCGCGTTCTTGGCGGTTTCCTCCAAGGCGGCCGGCTTTGCGGTGCTGCTCACTTTGGTTAACACTTTCGCTCCGCTCTCATCGGTTTTGATTCCGGTGCTTTCTGGGATCGCGGCTTTGACCATCCTTTTCGGAAACTTCGCCGCCCTCACGCAGCGCAACCTCAAACGGGTGATCGGCCTCTCCGGCGTATCGCACGCGGGCTTCCTCTTGATCGGCGTGATCGCGGCCCAAACGGTTCCTGCGGCTACCAATTGGGTGCTCTTCTACCTCTTTGCCTACCTGCTCGGCTCCATGGCGGTGTTCGCCGTTTTCGCTCACTTGCCGAAGGAGTGGGACTCCGACCTGGAGCTCGACGATTTGGGCGACTTGGCGAAGCGAAACGGTTTCTTGGGAATCGCCTTGGCGATCGGCATCGGTTCGCTGGCAGGGATCCCGCCGCTCGCGGGCTTCATCGGCAAGTTCCTCATCTTCGTGGCCGCTTTTCAGGCGGAGCTCTACACTCTCTTGGGCGTGGGCATCGTGGGCGTGGTGATTTCGATCTACTACTACTTTGGCGTGATCAAGGCGGCCTTCTTCGAGGTCTGGCGCTTCACTGACGAGGACGAGGAGGGCGAGGCCGCTCCGGCGCTTCCGGGCGCGACGCTTACCTGTCTCGGCAAGCTGACGATCGTAGTGGCGATCGCTGGATCAGTGGTGCTTGGATTCTTCCAAGGCCCCCTCGGCTCCTGGCTAGCCGGCAACTAGCGAAATACTTCCTCCTCGCTACAACTTTCCAATGAAGCTCGCCTAAAATGGGCGGGCTTCATTGCTATTATCTTTGTACTGGCAACCTTGGGAGATTGCTTCACCTTACCAGTTTTTCACTCCCGAACCCAACGCATCTATTTCTGAATGAAAGTTACTGGTCTCGCGATCGTACCCCCCGAAACTGCTGCTAACGAAGCCCAGGTTACTCCCGAGCTTCTTGCGTCCGTGCTTGCCCGTTACTCGCGCAGCAACGAGGGCATCGATACGATCATGTCCAAGGTCGACCTCAAGAACGCAGACAAGTCGATTGACCGTATTCTCAAGTTCGTGGACTACGGTCACGCTTCCATCGGGGGCTTGACGGGAGGAATCGCGGTTGCAATCGACGATGTTTCCATGTGGCTGGCCTTCAAGCTATTCGAAGTGTCGCAGATGTGCGATGGACAGGAGTCCAGCACGCGCTACATCGCTATGGATCCGCAGAACATCCCGACGCCGGACGAGATCGGCATGCCGGTAGATTTGGCGGAGGAGTGGCTTTCCGTTATTAGCGAGGGGTTCGATTGTTACAACAAGGAATACGACCGGCTCGACAAGGTGGCGGAAGCGGATGCCAGCGTGGTGCGAGCCCCGGAGGGAACTCCCGAGAAGGTGCTTGCTCGCATGCGCAAGAACTTCGCCTTGGACCGGGCTCGCTATTTCATCCCGCTCGCGACCAAGACGAACCTAGCTCTGGTCATGTCCGCCCGCATGTGGGCCCAAACCATCAAGCACGTCGCTTCCCTCCCGCAGAAGGAGGCGCAGGTGGTCGCGGAGCTGATAAGGGCTGAGGTTGCGAAGTTTGCTCCCCGTTTGGTGAAGCACAGCAAGGCCGAAAAGTCTTTTCAGAAACAGGCCTTGGAGGAGCACAATCGCAGCTTGGACTTGCTGAAGTCGCGCCTTTCGATCGAAAACTTGGAAGACGAAGTTTGGGTAGACGTCGCCAACAGCATGCCGCCTTTCCTCGGGGAAAGCCAATCGATTGGGAATGCCCTCAAGTATCGAGCAAATCGATACGGCTACTGCGGCACGGCGATTCGCCGCATGCGTGTCTCATTCGCTTGGAACAACATGGCGATCGCAGAGTTGCGCGACTTGAATCGCCACCGGACGGGTCACCGCTACACGCCTTGCATCCAAGCCGGATTCTACCTCGCTCCGGAAACCGACAGGGACACTTTCCGCCCCTTCCTCGAACGGCAAAAGGCATTGCTCGCCAAGCTTATGGACCGTGGCGAACCGGCTTACATCTACGGCTTGATGCTGGGAAGCCAAACCCCGTTCGAGCATTCCACGCACGCCGACAAGTTCATTTACGAAGCGGAGCTCCGTACGGGCTTGGGCGCTCACTACCGTTATGCTGAGCACCTCAGCAAGGCGCTGTCCGAATTCTACAAACAGGTTCCCGACGCTCGCGAATGGGTGGTGGAGGGAACCGCCGAACCCGAGTGATGTCTGTTCGCCGCCTCTTGCTTTGTATGATTGCCTTGGCTTGTCCGCTGGCCCTGCCGCAAGTCAGCGAAGCTGCCAAGAAGCAGGAGAAGGTGGTTCCGGTGAAAATCATCAAGGCGAGCGAGACCAAGTTTAAGCACGCGAAAATCGTGCGTCCGGAGAAGGCCAAAAAGAAGGGCTTCCTCTGGTTCAGGAAAAAGGAGCCGAAGGTAGTGGAGCCGCAGGTAAAGGTGGTTGCTTCGGAATCACTTGTTGAAACGGAAAAGCTGCCTGTGAAGGAAGAGAAGGCGGTGGATCCCAAAGCAAGGAAGGCCGTTGAGTTGGACGACGCGAAGAAGCAGTCCAGGCTCGTAGAGCTCCCGGAAACGCAAGTTCCCAAAGACGCTCGGTCCAAACTGAAAGCGACCGAAGATTAGGGATGCTGGGGACAGTCTGTTTCGAATCAGACAAATTCTACCCTTAGGTTGAATCTCTCTTGATTGCGTAAAAGTGCTTATGTAGCTTTCTGCGCATGTTCCTCCGTTTTCCTCCCATCCTCAGTCTCGCATTCTGCGCGTCTTTCGTTTTTCTCGGACTGCTTTCCGCCCAGCAGTCCGAGCTGGCCAGAGGAGGATGGGACGAGATCCCGGAGGAGGAGCTGCAGGCGACAGCTCCCCGAATCGATCCGGACGCGCATAGCGAATACACCTATCGGAAGATCACGGTGGACGACCGTGAGATGTTTTATTCGGCCCATCGATTTCACAATCGCATCAAGTTGTTCGACGAAGCGGCGGTAGAGGAATGGGACAAGGTCGACATCGAATACTTCGAAGGGATGCGGGTGACGCGCATCAAGGCGCGTGTGATCTATCCAGACCTAACGGTAGCGGAATTGAGCCCACGCGATGTGGTGAAGCGAAAAATCTTCAAGAACGACAGCTTCAGCGGTTACGCGAAGTCCTTCTCGTTTCCTGGCCTGAAGCCCGGATGCATTATAGAGTATTCGTGGAAGACGAGTATTGATGCCTGGTTCAAGGGGGTGACGCTCGATCTGTTGAGCGACCATCCGACTTGGCATTACGAAGTATTGATAAAGCCATACAGAGGTTTGGCTTCGAGTGTTCGCAGCTTCAATGGTGGTTCGAAATGGGAGAAGGTTCCGGGAGGCTACGAGACCTTCGCCAAGAATTTGCCGGCGAGGGCGGAGGTGCCCTATGTCGGGCCTCGCCGAGACTTCGAGCCCTTTGTCTTGGTGGACTACTCAAGCGAGCTGAAGGCGCTCGAGCAGGAGAAGTATTGGAACTATCGTGCCGGTCGATTGGACAAGGTGAATGACGAGCTGATCAAGGCGAAGGCGTCACGAGTCAAGAAGCTGGCTTCCGAGCTCTTCGAAGGAGTCGGCCTCAATGAGGAAAAGGTGCAGAAAGCTTTCGATTATTGCACGAACGAGATTCTGAACATCAGTGTTCCGAACACCGTTTACACGGAGGAGGAAATCGAGGAGCTGAAAAAGAACGACACGCCAAACCAGACCTTGAAAAACGGATACGGAACCTCCTTCGATATCAACTCCCTATTTGCGTCCTTGCTCGCGGCGGGCGGCTTCCAAGTTTCCTTGGCGGAGGTGGAGGATCGCTCGACATGCACGTACCACGTGGGAAAGCTAGGGAATTTCAATCTTTCGGATTGGGCGGTCGCGGTACTTGTGAACAATAGCTACGAATACTACGATCCGGGAAGCAGCTTCTTGCCGTTGGGCGTTCTCAATGCGGAAAACACGGGAGCGAAGGGGATCTTGATCAAGGGCAAGTTTTACCGGGATGTTGAGACTCCCGAAGTGGCGGCGGAATTTTCGAAAGTTAGCCGAATTGCCGATGTTCGAATCGATGAATACGGAGACTTGGAAGGTTCAGTAGCCATCAAGTATGACGGTTACGAGGGCGTCGCCATCAAGCGCGCGTTCGCCGGTCAAACGGATGACGAACGAGAGTCTTTCGTGCTCGAAAAACACTGGCAGTCCCGCTTGCCTCGCGCCGAGATCGACGACTTCAGGATCAAGCATGAGGACTCGAGGGAGGAAGGCTTGATTCTTCGCTACAGTGTCAAGATTCCTGGATACGCGGACGTTGCAGGAGATCGCTTGATCTTAAACCCGTCGATTTTCCAAAAGGGGGCTCCGCCGGTTTTCAGCGATGAAACGAGAGAGGTTCCGATTGGTTTTCCTCATCGCCCCCTAGTGATGGACAAGGTGACGATAGAGGTGCCGGAAGGCTTTAGCTACGAGGCGAGCGCTGGCACGAGCGACGAGTTCGAAGGCGCTATGGTGAAACGTAAGTCGCTTGTAACGATCAACGACGCGAACGAGCTCGTCTACCAACGCCATTACACATTGAAGGGAACTCGAGCGGACGCTCGTTACTATCCCTTGGTAAAGGCTGAATTTGATGCCATGAATGAAGCAGACCACCGTCCCCTGACTTTCGTGGCCGGCAGTGAAATCCTTACGAGCAGCGTTCAATGAGAGCAGCTATTTTTCTATGCGGCTTCTCCGTATTGGCAGCAACGTCCTGCTTTGCGAAGTCGAGCTATCCGGACTGGGTTCAGTCGAGTATTGATGTTGCGGATACGGTTCTGAAATACGAGGAAGACTACGATGCGGCCGTATTGTTGGAAGAATCGCATATTGAATACCGCGGTCGTGGGGAGATCGAGGAAACGGTGCGTCGAGCCTTTCATGTCTTCGATCGTGACGGTCGCGAATTTGCGACTTTAGGTATTCCCCTCTCTTCCGATGAGAAGCTAACGAAGTTCAACGGTTGGATAGTCTATGCTTCGGGAAAAGTGGAGCGGCTGAAGAAAACGGACTTGGTGGAGATTGCTGTTGATCGGGACAAGCTTAAGAGCGAGTCGGTGATGTTGCAATTGGACCGTTCGGAATCGATGAGGGAAGGGACTGTATTTGCTTATGAATACACGGTCAGTCGCAATCAGATCTTCTTGCAGAGCGGTTGGTGCTTTCATTGGGAGATCCCGGTAGCGCTCTCTCGCCTTTCGATTGAAATTCCGAAAAATTGGTCGTTACAGTCTCACCTGTTTGGAGCGGATTTTGCGGAGAAGCGAGTGAATGGAAGCGTTCACATTTGGGAAGCCCGCGATTTGGATGGGGTGGAGGAGGAGGAGTTTCAACCTTTTCGCTCTCTGATTACTGGGAATCTAGTGTATTCGGTCTATCCTGACGAGAGCGATTTGTCTCGTTACCCTTACCTTGTCTTCAGGGATTGGAAATCGGTGGCGCAGCATATGGATGCTGTACACTCTGAGCGGATTGTAGCCCAGACCGCATTGCGGCAGAAAGCTGCCAGCTTGGCCGCAGGCAGCGCGTCTCAGTGGGAGACCGTGTCCAAGATCTGCGAATACGCGCAGTCGGTGAACTATTTGGCGGTCGCCATCGACCTAAATCGAGGGGGAGGTTACATCCCGGAAGACGCAAACCGGACGTTTGAAACCCATGCAGGTGACTGCAAGGACATGACGGCGCTGGCTCGGGCCATGCTCAAGGCAGTGGGAGTCGAGTCCTATGCGGTTGCTGCGCAGATCGGAAAAGACTCTTGGGTGCATGAGGAATGGGCCTCGCCCCATGCCTTCAATCATTGCATCCTGGCGGTACCGGTGGGGCCGGATGCTCCTGAGCGCTCCGGGGTAGTCGAGCACCCTGTATACGGTCGATTGCTCATTTTCGATCCCACGACCAAGGATGCGGCGCCCGGCGTGTTGCCCCATTATCTGGAAGGGCGAAAGGTATTGGTCTGCAGCTCCCAAGACGAGAGCTTGCTGAGTCTGCCCATCTACGGCCCCGACGTTAACCGGGTTGTTCGTCATGTGGACGCGGAGATCGACGGGTTTGGCAACCTGATCGGTTCCTTGGAAGAGAGCAACTACGGGGCAAACGCCCAGAGGTTGCGCAAGCTCTACCGCAAGCTCAAGCGCGACGATTTTGAAGATCTCATCCGTGGTTGGATTGCCCATGGTACCCGTGAAGCGGCGATCGAAGAGCTCGTTTGCGAAGATTTTTTCGACGAGAACCGCTTCGACCTAAAAGTGAAATTTGCTGCCCGCCGATATGCTCGGATCATGAACAGGGGGGAAATGCTGTTGTTCAGTCCGGTTTTCCTGAGCCGTATCCAGTGGGTTCCTCCAGTTGACGAAGAGCGGAAGACCCCCTATGTGATCGGCTCGCGGCATTTGGAGGAAACGCTCTCGATCGCTTTGCCCAGCGGTTACTCCTTGGATGCGTTCAAGGAGCCGCAAGACTTGGAGACCGAGTTCGGGGTCTTCTCCATGGAGCTTGCGTTCGGCGAAGGACGGGTGGACGTGACGCGTCAGAACTCGCAGCGCTACACGACGGTACCTGTCGCGAACTACGGGGATGTGGTTGACTACTACGAGACGATTTCCCGCGCGGAGACGTCCAAGCTGGTGTTCAAGCGCGAGGGCTAGGCCTCGCCGCGGACGGCATCTTTCTTGGCTTCGCGTTCTTCCTCGAGGCGGGCGCGTTCGTGCGCGATCTGCTTGCGCAGGTCTGCTGCCTCGGAAAGGTTGCCGCTCGCCTCGGCAGCGGCAAGCTTCGGGGTGAGAAACACTTCGCGTTCGGCAATCTTGGCTCGGTACTTTTCGTCGATCTCCGCGAGCTTAGCCTTCTGTTCCTCGGTTACTACTTTCCGGTCGCCGTCTTTTGCGGCGAGGCGTTCCATGGCGAGTTCGTAGGCAGATTTCATAGCGAAGAGGGATTAGGTCATAAGAGGATAGGGTCAATCTGAATTGAGCGGGGGCGTATTGAGGCGGGGCCTGTCTCATGTTTATGTAGTCCAAGAGAAAGCGCTTCAGGAGCGCGCGAATGAGATGGACGGAGGGCGTGAATTGAATCTAATCCGCGTCTTAGCGTCCATCTTTGAAACGGAATGAAAACCAAATTACGATCGCTGCTTGCGGTCTCTACCCTGTTTTACCTGCCAGCCTTGTGCGATGCTCAGCTCTCTGATGTCCGAACGGAGACGATCCGCTCTGCCCCAGAAGGTTTCTTCAACCTATTGACGTTCCCGACCGAGCCGCTTCCCGTCGCTCGCCTTATTGCCGAATGGGATCCAGCCCAGGCATTGTTGGTGAGCATTCCCGTCAAAGAGTTTTTGCGGGACGAAAGCATGCATCGATTTTATGGCGAGTACTTGTCTTTGGCGCTCCGGCACACCCAAGTTGTCATCGCGTATGATGTGGCGGATACACGCTACTTGACGAATTTTGAGGAAACTTTGCTAAAGCACTTGGAAAATCGAGAGGCTAGCGAAGGTATTCGGTATGCTCCGACGAGAAGTCGATCCATATGGATACGCGACAACGGACCGACCTTCGCTTTTGACGAGCGAGCTGAACTGATCGTTATCGACTCGATTTATAGGCAGCTGGAAGGCGAGATCGATGCGTTCTCTAATTCCAGTATCGATGTTGACTCGAAGGATCTTGCATACGATCTGGAGGCTTTCGTGAACTTCCGTCAAGCGGGTCGAAATGACGATGTTACGCCGCTTTTTTTGGCCAAAGCGATCCGCCAGGATCTAGGAGTTTCCTGCGATACGGTTCGTCCGCCCCTCCATCTGCAAGGTGGAGACTTCATGACGGACGGAGAGGGGAATGTCTTCGTATCCGAAGATACGATACTCGCCAATGGCGGGAGGAAACGGCATGTAGAGTCGATCCTTCAGCAGTATTTCGGAGCTGAGGAAGTGCATGTGCTGAACGCCTTACCGGGGGCTACAGCGAAGCACCTTGATTTGTTGCTGAAGCCTCTCAGTCCAAGGCTAATGCTGTACGTCGAGCCTCCGAATGCTTCCGATACGGCGCGGGTCTACAGCAAGCGAATGTCACGCGAGGTGAAAGCCGCTCAAGAGACGAATCTCTCCTACTTGCGCAAGCAGTTCCCGGATATGGAATTGGTTTCCTTGCCCATGCCGCCAATCATCGAAGACAATGCTTCCTATGTGGTGGCGAGCATTCGCAACCAGCTGATCATTGTTGTTTGCGAGCAAGCAGGCATCAATTACTTGCGCTACCACAAGCTGGCGAAAGGTTCAGCGGAACGTGAATCGGCGAATCGAATGATTGGGAAAGCGATTACGGAGGCGGTGGGGCGGCCCCTTGATCTAGGTTCGAGAGACGATTTGGACATTGCATGCCAGGCGTTTCTCGGCAGCGGCCTCGACGCCTTGGAGCATTTTCACGTGTCGTCCACGACGGTTTATCGCTCCTATGCGAACTCGGTTATTCTGAAGACTCCTGAAGGCGAGACTGTGGTTTTCTTGCCGCGCTACAAGGCGGTGGAAGGGGAGTCGCAGGCGGATTTCGACCGTTATGAATCTGAAGTGGAGGCTGCCTATCGCATCGGGTATCCTGACGCCATTTTGTATTGGGTGGATTGTGACGCAATGGTGCGACGGCTAGGCGCTCTGCATTGCCTGTCCATGACCATCCCCGCTCCTCTGTGAGATCATACAATTTGGAGTAGCGCTATCCAAGCGCCGCAGCTTGCTACGGCGCAAAGCTGCCATAGGGGAGCTCGCCGTTGGTGGATTTGGGTATAGGAGAAGGCAACGATGGTGAGGCAGGTCAGCAGGGCGCTGGCAGCCCAGTAGGCTGATACTGCCGGCGTTTGTATGCTTGAGAGCGGAAGTTCGCTAGTGAGTTCCAAGAACAGGTGGATCCCTTTTATCAGCAGCAATGCAGCGTTGTTGAAAACTTCGCTAAGCGGGATCCAAGCGATGAGTGGAGAGCAAAGCAGAGAGAGGAAGCCGGACACGATAGCGAGAGACGCGACGGGAAGGGCTACCAAGTTGATTAAAATTCCGTAGCTAGGCAGGATTTGAAAGTAGTAGATTCCCAGCAATGCGGAGATGAGGAATGCTGCGGTGCTTACGCCAAGCGCGTCGAGTATCCATTTTTTGGACGCAACGAGAATCTTCTGGAACGGACTTTGGATTGTTGGGGGAATGTGCGGGAAAAGGGGGACAAATTTATTGAGCGTGCGGCCCAGCGGCAGTCCCAGCAGTAGGATGGCTGTGACCGTGAAGTAGGACATTTGGAATCCTGCTTGGAAGAGTTGGCCGGGCAGCAAGAGCAGATAGACGAGGGCGGAAAGGGTTAGGGCGTTTACGGGCGAGGCTTGCCGGTAGCCGAAGCTGGTGAGGTAGAAGCAGGCGACCATGAGCAAGGCCCTCCAAGAAGAGGCGGAGCCGCCGGTCACGAGCACGAAGCAGGCGATGGCGACGAGGGCTGTGATCGCTCGAGGACCGCTGCGCAGTCGCAAGAGGGAGAGAAGCTGATGCAGGCAGATTGCGATGACTCCGATGTGCAACCCGCTGATCGCGAAGAGGTGCATGGTTCCATTGGCGAGGAAGAGCTGTTTCTGGTCAGGCGTGAGCTCGCTCTTTTGTCCCAGCATCAGGCCTTTGTAGGCGCCCGTGTAAGGGCTGTCCGGGCGTTTGTTCTGCGAGAGGACATGGGCGAAGTGATCCTTGGTCCGATTGGTCAGTCGCGAAATTCCCTGCGCTTCAGCAGTCAAGTCCAAGAGGTAGCCTTGTTTGTAAGCCTGGGATATTCCTTGGTTGCGCAGGTAGGCGTCGAAGCGGTCGCCCTCCGCGTACGATGGGATGCGGCGAACGACTCCGATAGCCAAAAAGCGCTCGCCCTCCTGAGGGTAGTGGGCGAGGGCCTGGGTTTCCAGGAAGAAGAAAATGCGAAGGGAGGTCAGCTCTCTTTGCTGTATTGGCGATTTGACTACACGAGCGATGCCAAGGGCGGTTTGGGGGTCGGTTGCATTGAATAAGGTTTCAATCTGCAGTTCCAGTTCGGCTTCTCGCGGAATGGTTGCGATTTGGTCATGCGGATCAAGGTGAAGGTTCAAGAATCTCGCTGCGCCCAACATCATCATGGAGGGGATGAAGAAGGCATGCCAAGAGCGGTCCTCCTTTTTGGCGGATCGGTAGGCGAAGCAGATCCCTAGCGCAGCGAGGGAAAGAAGGATCCAAGAAGAGGGTAAGGGAATGAACCGGGCGACGCCGATTCCTAGGGCGTAGGGTAACAGTATCCAAAGCAGCGGTACGCGACGCGGCTTGGTGGCTTGGGACATTTTAGGGCAGGTGGTTGATAAACGGGGAGGTTGGAAGTCGAACTGGAGTTTCCATGCAAGCGCGCAGGTACTCGCGGGCCTTGGCTATGGCATCGATAATTGCTTGGCCGCGGGCGATTTGGGCAGCTATTGCAGCGCTGAGGGTGCAGCCGCTACCGTGGGTATCGATGCCATGGATGCGCGTTTGGTGGAAGTGGTGTGTTTGGCCGTCCGGCGTGGCGACGACGTCAACAAGGTCGTCGTTGCTCAAATGCCCGCCTTTTACGAGGGCGTAGGCTTGGTACGCTTTGGCAAGGTCTAGGGCGGCTCTCTCCATTTCTGATGGATTCGAGATCTCGCGGCCGAGCAAGAGCTTGGCTTCGTCGAGGTTAGGAGTGAGCACGCTTGCCAGCGGGAGTAGGTGGACCTTGAGGGCCTCTAGAGCGGAGTCTTGCAAAAGGGGGTGACCGCTAGTCGCGACGGATACGGGGTCGACCACGAGTGGAAGACGGGGGACTCGCTCCAGCTTGCGGGCCACGGCTAGGATGAGCGCCTCGTTGAAGAGCATGCCTGTCTTGATTGCCCGAATAGGGTAGTATTGCAGGACTTGCTCGATTTGCGCTTCCAAGACCTCGACGTCGGTGGCTTGGATGGCGCAAACGCCCCTCGGGTTCTGGGCGGTGAGGCAGCTTATCGCGGTAGTGCCGTAAACTCCGTTTGCGGCGAAGGAAAGCAGGTCGGCTTGGATCCCCGCATTGGCGCCGGAATCGGATCCGGCGATGGAGAGGGCGGCAGGAGCTGAAGAGGGGGAAACCATTTACGGAATCGAGGATGGTAGGCAGCGGCTGAAAGCCAAGCTTCACTTCTGGAAGGATTTGGGGGTTGTACGGGCGGCTGCTTGGCTTATGGGAGTGAGTGCGATGAAGATTGGGCTGACAGGTGGGATTGGATGCGGAAAGTCTACGGTTTCGAAATTGTTTCGCGAGCGGGGCTTTTGCACCATCGACGCGGATGCGATCGTGCACGAACTCCTGTCGAAGGACGAAGCAACGATTGAGGCAGTTGTCGCCCTGTTTGGGGAAGCGGTACGCTCCCCCTCGGGAGGGATTGATCGTGCTGAGGTAGGGCAACGCGTTTTTGGAGACGCCGACCTGCTGTCCGAGTTGGAAGGGATCCTTCATCCCAAGGTGCGATCCACTTGGGAAGCAGCGGCCCAAACCGGAGGAGATTGGCTGGTTGAGATCCCTTTGCTTTTCGAAAAAAAGCTACAGAAAAACGTTGATATTACGATTTGCGTGTTCTCTGATCCGCAAACGCAGGTCGAGCGACTTGAGCAGAGAGGAATGAATCGAACTCAAGCCCTGGCCCGCATGAAGCGGCAGATGCCGGTGTCCGAAAAAGCTGAGCTTGCGGACTTCGTTTTGCTGAATGATGGCAGCCTCGAATTCCTCGCCGAGCAGGTCGACCATCTGATCTCGAACATCAAAAACCTCCAAATCCAATAGCGTGTAACTTTTTGAATGCCAGGCTGATGTGGCCGGCGTTCCGGGAACAATAGAATCCCCTCCCACTCTAGAATCATTTCGATATGTCTAGTGACCCTGATCTAAGCAACGACGGCGGATTGCCGCTCGACTACGGTTTTGACGACCTGCCCCGCAAGGCAGCCAAGAAAGCGACGAAGAAGGTAGCCAAGAAGGCTGCTAAAAAAGCCACCAAAAAGGTAGCTAAGAAAGCAGCCAAGAAAGTGGCGAAAAAGGCGGCCAAGAAGGTAGCGGCGGAAGTGGAGAATCCAGCGCCAGCCGAGGCGGCTCCCGCAAGCGAGAACCCTGCTCCCAAGAAGGAAGCAAAGGCTGACGGCAACGAGTTTCGTCCCTCGGACTTCAAGGGGCGCGGGTCGCATTCCGACGGGCAAGACTCGGTATCCGTGGTGCCTGATTCCAAGGAAGCCCCAGCGGAGCGCGCCAAGGTGGTCGCAGAGACTCCCGAAAAGGCAGACACGGAGGAAAGCAAGGCTTCCAAAGAGGAAGGCTCCGACAGAGCAGAGGCTCGCTCCGACGATGGAGACCGGAACCAGCGCAATGATCGCAACCAAAACCAGCGCCATGATCGCGGTCAGAAGGGTGGCAAGTTCAACAAGAACAAGAAAGGTGGCGACCGCAACAACCAGCATGGCGGTAACCAGCAGCACGGTGGGAACCAGCATGGAGGCAAGCAAGGCAAGCACCAGAAGGGGAATCGTAACCCGAACCAGAAGGGCGGCGGCAAGCAGCAGGGCGGCTGGCGCCAGCCACCTCCTCCTTCCGAGCGCGATCACATCGAAGGCGACCTGCCGGCAGCAGCTCGCTTCCCGAACAAGGACGCTTGCGAAGCAATCCTGAAGGAACTCGACGGCGCGGAGCCGATCGACCTGACCTCGCTTTACGAGATGAAGGTTGAGCCCATGGGAGCGGAAGTGCGTTCCTTGGGCGCGGAACTCGAGCCGAAGTCCAGCCGCAAGCAGGCGATTGAAGCGCTCTACAAGTTTGCCCGCGAGGGGAAAAAGGTTTTCAAGGATACTGGATTTCTGGATACGAGCGACGACGGGCATGGCTATGTCGTGCACCAGGTCAGCAATTATCAATTGAAGCCGGAGAGCGTCTACGTGCCAGCGTCTTTGATTCGTGAATACGGATTGCAGCGTGGTCACGAAGTGGAAGTCCTCGCAGTGGCCCCTGAAGAAGGCGAGCGCTGTCCAGCTGCCTTGAAGATCGTATCCGCCATGGGAGAAGATCCCGTAGAGCTGGCCAAGATCACGCCTTTCGAAGACTTGATCCCGTATTATCCGACGGAGCGTCTGGTTTTGGAGACGCCGGATCCCGGCAACAGCAAGAAGGACGTTTCCATGCGGGCCTTCGACCTGCTCACGCCGATCGGTTTCGGGCAACGTGGATTGATCGTGGCGCCGCCTCGTACAGGTAAGACCATCCTGTTGCAGGGCTTGGCGAATTCGATCCAGCAGAATTGGCCCAAGGCTCACCTGATCGTATTGCTCATTGACGAGCGCCCGGAAGAAGTCACCGACTTCAAGCGACGCGTGAAGGGAGAGGTGATTAGCTCCACCTTCGACGAAACGCCGACCAGTCACGTGCATTGCGCGGAGATGGTTTGCGAGAAAGCTCGCCGCATGGTGGAGAAGGGGAAGGATGTGATCATCCTGCTCGACTCCATTACGCGTTTGGCTCGCGCCTACAATGCCCTCGCCAGCAACAGCGGCAAAATCATGTCCGGAGGTATCGAGGCCACGGCCATGCAGAAGCCTAAGCGTTTCTTCGGTTCGGCTCGTAACATCGAGGATGGCGGCACGCTCACCATCATGGGTACTGCTTTGGTGGATACAGGCAGCAAGATGGACGAGGTGATCTTTGAGGAGTTCAAGGGAACGGGTAACATGGAAATCCACCTGGACCGCGACCTCATCAACAAGCGTATTTTCCCGGCTATCAATTTCGAGCGCAGCGGTACTCGCAAGGAAGAGCTCCTCTACCACCCGCAGGAGATGGAGAAGGTCTACGGCTTGCGTCGCGTGATGCAGGGCGTGCCGGGCGTGGAAGCGATGGAAATGCTGATCAAGCGCTTGAAGGTGACCAAGAACAACATCGAGTTCTTGATGTCGCTCAAGTAGGGCAAAGTTTGCGTTGCGCAGGACTTTTAGAGCGAGGCGGCTGTTGGGCTGTCTCGCTTTTTTTGTTTGTCCGCAGGCATGCCGCGGCGATGTGTCGACGCTTTGAGCCAACGCGTTCTAAAGCAGCCGCGCTGCGAGTTTATTTTGTCTGGCGGGAAGGGGCGTCTTGCTTCTTTCTAGAACGCGTTATGGCTGACGCCTCCTTAACCCTGCAGATCGTGGAATCGCACGAGCTTGTGTCCGAAGAGCAACTACGCGCTTTGCGGGCGGCTTTGCCGAGGGCGGGGGACGAAGAGTTGGTGGAGGCGATTTTTTCCAAGGGATACACGGACCGCAAGGTCGTGGTCCGGGAGATGGCCAAGGAATTTGCCATCGAGTCGATCGACTTGGCGAACGCTCCCTGGCCGGACAACGCCCGCGAGCTTTTGGAGGAGTCCTTGGCCCGCAGGTTTCAGGTCTTTCCGCTCTCGGGCGGGCGTGATCGCCTCAAGGTGGCAATTTCCGATCCTTTGCAGGAGCTCGATACCTTGTCTCATCTTTTGAGCAAGCAGGTGATCCCGGTGTTGGCGATCGAGGAGGATGTGGAGATCGCAATCGATGCGTCGTATCTGGACTCGCACCTGACGGCGTCGGCTCGCCTCAGCCAAGAGGAGCGGAAATTGGCGGACGAAGTGAAGGTCGCGGACGCGGGAGTGGAAATCGCTGCTTCCATGATGGGGGAGGATGACGCCCCGATCATCCGTTTGGTGCAGGTCGTTATTTCGGACGCGATACGCATGCGGGCCTCGGACATACATTTCGAGCCGTTGGAAACTCGATTTCGCGTTCGTTTTCGGGTGGATGGGTCGCTGCAGGAAATTCCCAATCCACCGCCGCAGCGGCTGCAATTGCCGGTGATCTCTCGCATCAAGGTGATGGGCAAGATGAGCATCGCCGAGAAGCGTCTGCCCCAAGATGGCCGCATCCAAGTGAAGGTGGAGGGCGTCGAGTACGATCTGCGTGTTTCGAGTCTGCCCACGGCCTACGGCGAGAGCATTGTGATGCGTATTCTGGACAAGTCGGGCTTGATGCTGGGCCTGCCGGAGCTCGGATTCCTGCCGGACGACCAGGAGGTCTACGAGCGGATGATAGCGATGCCGGACGGGATGTTGCTGGTCACCGGGCCTACGGGTTCGGGCAAGACCACCACGCTCTACAGCTGCTTGCATTTCCTTAACAAGCCGGACCGCAAGATCATCACCGTGGAAGACCCGATCGAATACCAGATGCCGGGCATCAATCAGGTACCGGTCAAGAAGGAGATCGGCATGAGTTTCTCCGCGGCCTTGAAGGCGATTTTGCGTCAGGCTCCCAACATCATCATGGTGGGGGAAATCCGTGACTTGGAGACGGCGGAAATTGCGATCAATGCTTCCCTCACCGGGCACATGGTTTTCAGCACGCTGCACACCAATGACGCTCCGTCGGCGGTGACCCGTTTGGTCGATATTGGTGTAAAACCCTACCTGGTAGCGACTTCCCTGCGGGCTGCTCTCGCTCAGCGCTTGGTGAGGAAGATTTGCCCCAGCTGCCGAGAGCGGTACGAACCGAGCCTGAGGGAGGTTCATGCGGTGGGGCTGGAGCCTGCAAACGCCCGGGCGGCGACATTCATGCGCGGACGTGGCTGCCCCGATTGTCACGATCAGGGGTTCAAGGGGCGTATTGGGGTTTTCGAGATTTTCCACGTGAACGAGGAGGTCGAGCGACTGATCTACTCGAACGGGACTTCTGCTCAACTGCGTTCCCTCTCGCGCCAGCTTGGCATGCGCTCTATGCGTGAAGACGGGGTGCGCAAGGTGATGGCCGGTATGACGACGGTCGAGGAAGTGCTGTCGGTGACGGTAGACGAGCCGGCCCTTGCCTGAGGGTAGGCTGCATTTTACGGGTTTCTTTGTAGGGGAGATTCGTTTCCTTGCGGAGCTCAGGTGGGGCGGGATTTGGACGATACTGCTTCTATATGAGTTACGAGATGAACGAGCTGCTGGAATTGGTCTTCGACGAGGGGGCCTCTGACTTGCATATCCAAGTCGGTCGCCCGCCGACGATCCGTTTGCACGGTGAGATGGTATCGGTCGATGGTCCTGACCTTACGGCTTCCGATACGGAGAAGCTGATGCAGTCGATCACGCCGGACTCTTACATCCAGTCGGTGAAGACGACGGGGGGAGCGGACTTCGGTTTCGCCTACCTCGATCGGGCTCGCTTCCGTGTGAGCGTATTGCGGGCGAAGGGGACTTACGGCATGGTGCTGCGTTTGATTCCGGCCGATTTCATCCCGCTGGATAAGATCGGGATTCCCGACAAGATCCGCGACTTGCTTTACCGTCCGCGTGGCTTGATTTTGGTGACGGGTCCTACCGGTTCCGGTAAGAGTACGACATTGGCGTCGATGATTAACTACATCAACGAACGTCGTAGTGGACACATCATTACGATCGAGGATCCGATCGAGTACTACCACGATCACAAGAAGTGTATCGTGACCCAGCGTGAGGTTGGGGTCGACGTCGATAGTTTTGCGGGCGCCATCCGCAGCGCCTTGCGTCAGGATCCGGACGTTATTCTGGTGGGCGAAATGCGCGACTTGGAAACCATCGAAGCGGCCATCAGCGCGGCTGAGACGGGACACTTGGTTTTCGGCACCTTGCATACCAATAGCGCGGCCAAGACGATCGACCGTATCGTGGACGCCTTCCCGGCGAACATGAAGGAAATGATTCGTACTCAGCTGGCCTCTTCCATCGTGGGAGTCATCTCCCAGGTGCTCTGCAAGAAGAAGGGTGGCGGCCGTGTGGCAGGTCTCGAGATCATGGTCACGACCACTTCGATCAGCGCTCTTATTCGCGACAACAAGACTTACCGTATCAATTCCGACATTCAAACGGGAGCGGCATTGGGTATGATCCCGATGGATACGCACCTCTTGAGCTTGTACAACCAAGGCCTCATCACCGCCCGCGACGCTTTCGAGAAGGCTCAGTCGCCGGACGACATGCTCAAGCGTTTGCAGGAGCTCGGGGCAGAGGTCGAGGAGTCGTAAGGCTCCCGGTACGCAACGTAATTGAAATTTGGGCACGCTCCGGTCGGGGGCGTGCCTTTTTATTGTCTCAGCGCCCGAGCTGTCCTCTTATGAGTCGAAGCTGGCTGCGGTTATTCGTTGTCGGCGTTGAGGACCTTGGTGAGGCTGTCGCGCAATTCCATGAGCTTTTCGCCGTCGGAGTCTTCCCCGGGTTCGACCTCGCTGAGGTAGAGGGTGTCGATCGCGATGCCGCGTTCGGTGTTGATGCGGGCGAAAGTGATGTCGAAGCCGTGCTTGGAAATCTGATGGGAGATTTGGTAGAGCAGACCGAGGTGGTCGGGGGCTTGGACTTCGAGGATGGTGCGTTGCAGGGAGAGCTCGTGATAGACGTCGACCTGTGGCTCGAAAGATTCGGCGAGCGGGTTGTCGTCGTTTTTGTTGAAGATGTCGGCGGCCTCCTTTCGCACCATCTCGAGGATGCGCGGGTAGAGATCCTCGTTGGAGACGAGGGCGTCCTTGACTGCGTTGGCGAAGGCTTCCTTCGCCTTTTCCTCGCTAGAGGGTCCGCGGCCGCTTTCCGTGACGTAGAAGGTGTCGATGGCGATGTGGTCGTCGCGGGAGATGGCCTTGGCGGAAAGGATGGAGTAGCCGGCGAGGTTGAGGGCTCCGGCGAGCTTATGGAAGAGTCCGGCTCGGTCCCAGGTAACGATGTTGACGACGGTGAGGGAGCGGTTGACGTCTTGCTTCCAGTCGATGACGGGCTTGAGGGCTCCGATGGATTCGGCTCCAGCGATCGCCTTGATGAGCTCGTTGATCATCTGGATATGCTTGATGATCTCCTCCTTGGAGGTGTTGATGAAGTAGCGGTCCGGAAGGAGTTTGAAATGGGCGTCGACCTCTTCGGAACCGACGCCTTCGATATCGATGGAGAGCAGTTCTTGTTGGGTCATCTTCTTGTGCTGCTCGTAGTGCTGGTCCAGCTTGCCCTCCGCCTTGAAGACGTCGAGAGCCCGGCGGTAAAGGGTGCGGTGCAGGGTGTCCTTGTATTGGTTCCAGAGCCCGGCGGCCGTGCCTTTGGCGTCGCAGAACGTGTGCACGTAGAGGAGTCGCAGGAGTTCTGGCGACTCGACTTGTTCGGCAAACGCTTTGGCGGTGTCTGGATCATCAACATCGAACCTCTGCCAAAATCGCGCCATTTGTAGGTGATTCTTGATAATAAATCGTACCGAGGCTCGATTTTCTTCGTCGATCTGCAGTCGCTCCAGAATCGGTTCTGCTATGTCGACGCCGTTTTCGGCATGATTTCTAATGCCGCGGGCTTTGCCGATGTCATGCAGGAGAAGGATGAGGTAGATGAGGTTCGGTAAGCGGAGCTCGTGAACGGCTTCGCGATAAGATTTGTAGATTCCGCTGGGATTTGAAAAAATTTCATCGAGTTCCCTTATGGTATGAAGGGTATGCACGTCGGCGGTGTAGCGATGATAGTACTCGTGTTGCACGAGGCAGGTCAGTTTTCCCCATTCCGGAATGAAGGCGCCGAGCACGCCGAGCTCGTGCATTTCGTTGAGCGTAGGGTAGACGTTGCCGGTCTCCTGCATGATGGTGCGGAAGGCGAGGTTGGCTTCCGGGGACAGGCGCACGGAGTCGTCGATGAGCTCGAGCGATGCTCGAATTAGAGCATTCAGCTCAAAATCTATCTCGACCCCGTTTTGTTGGCTGTGGCGGAAAATCCGGATCAGTCGATTGGGTTCCTCGGTGAAGACGCTGTCGTCCTCGAAGGTGATCTCCTGGCCGCGGATGAGGAAGCCGTCGACTTTCTTGACCCGTTCCTTGCGTCGGGCGAGCAGGAAGCTCTTCACGGACTCGAGCGGGCTTTTGCTCTCCTTTTTTGAGGTGGTGTTGAGGGCGAGGCGTTTTTCGATGTTCTTGGAAACGCGATAGATGATCTGGGCCTGGCGATAGTAGTCGCGCATGAAAACCTCTACTCGCTCGAGGATGTCGCGTTGCTTGTAGCCGAGGCGGTAGGCGACTTTAGGTTGAAGCTCGAGGGAGAGCAGGTCGGTGGGGCGCTTGACCCGGAAGTGCAGCTCGTTGCGTACGCGCAGGAGAAATTCGTAGGCGGCCCGGATGTCTTGCAGCTCTTGCTTGCTCAGGTAGTTGAGCGGCACGAGGCCGGCCATGTCCTTCAGGTTGAGGCGGACCTGGGCCATCCAAAGGGTGTTGTGGTAGTCGCGCAGGCCGCCCACGCCGCTCTTGATGTCTGGCTCCTGCATGTAGATGGAACCGCCGAACTTGGCGCGTCGGCTCCGCTGGTCGTCGAGGCGTTGCTTGATATACTCCTTGGGACCGTCCTTGCGGTAGAACAGGTGGTAGGAGGTTTGGAAGCCTTCGAACAAGGGGGCGGAGCCGCAGATACGGCGGGCTTCGAGCAAGGCGGTTTTCGTTTGGATGTCGGCCTTGGCCTCCTTGAAAGCCTCGTCGACGGAGCGGGTGGAGTGGCCGACCTTAAGGCCCGCGTCCCAGAGCGGGTAGAGGACTTCCTGCACGAGCAACTCCTGGGCTTTCTCGAGCAGCTTGCTGTCGGTATCCGATGGATACAGGAACATGATGTCGATGTCGCTGAGCGGGCAGAGCTCCTCGCGTCCGTAGCCTCCGAGCGCGACGACGGAAACGGCGAGGTCGGCCTTGTTCGAGAGCTCCTGCACGGCTTGGATGGCAGGTTCAGCGAGTTTGCTGATAAGGGTGTCGATCATCAAGGAGCGGGCCTTGCCCACGTCCAGCCCGGAGGCTCCGTTGCGATGTTCGGCGAGGATGGTTTCGGTCCCGGTCTTGAGGAAGCCTTTGAGAGCGGCGAGTTTTTCGGCTGGCTTGGTCTCGGAGTTGAATGCCAGGCTGCTGGCATCGTTCTTCAGTTGTCTGGCGAAGGCTTGAATCATTGACGGGATCGATTGGGAGGGCGCGAGTACGCCTCTGCTCGGAGTGGAGCAAGGCGGATGAGCCGCCGTGGGTCAACAGCAAGCTAGCGGCCAACCCGTCCTATCGATTTTGCCCTTCCTCGAAGTTTTCCCGGGAACCCCCGGCTCGATCCTTCTACTCGACCTCGATCACGGTGCTGGCGGAGTGGCTGTTGAACTCGGGCGCGTACATGCACTGGATCTCGGCGATTCCGCTTTGGTAGCTGCCCTTGAGCTGTACTCGAGTGGAGTACTCGAAGACGTAAGTGCCTTTTGGAAGGTATTGGATGAAAAAGTGGCTGGCGGTGTCGCGGGTGCTCTCGTAGTAGCCGAGCCGGTCCTGGTAACGGTATTGGCTCAGCACGTTCACTGGCTCGGTTCCGCTGCCGCGTTGGTCCTTGAGGTGGAGGTACTCCATGTCGCGATCGCTGCGCAGCTCGAGACGCACTACCAGCTCGTCGCCCACCGAAAGCGGGCCTTCGATCGGTTTGAGAACCGGTCCAGCGGAGGAGTTCTCTTTAACGAAGAGGCTTTTCTTCAGGGTCAAGGGAGTGGCCTCGTGGGGCGTGACCTTGCTCATGTCCTCGAGGTACTGCCAGTGCACGCTGCCCCAGCTCACGCCGTCGTCGGTTTTCGTTAGCGTGATCTCGCCCATCTCCGCTTGGATCTCTTGGCGAACGAATGCCTTTTGGTAGAAGCCGGTTCCTGCCTCCACGTTTTCCGGTTCGATGGTTTGGCCTCCGAGGGAAACTGCGACGAGGGCGTCGCTGGCGAGCAGGTTTTTGCCGCGCAGCAGCAAGCCGTAGACAGCGTCGGCGGTGGCTTTAGTGGTTTTCCAGTTCTGAGTTTGCTTCTGTTTTAGAAGCCATACTTTCAGGTCTTCTACGGCTTGCTCGTCTTCGGCAACTTCTGCGAAGGCCTCGATCATGAGGGCTTGGGTTTCGATGGGGGCATGGTACCACCACCAGCTGCGGTTTTCCGTGTCCCGCCAAAACATGCCGAGCTCTTCGTCGCTGACGCTGCGTTCCTTGAGGGAGCGCAGGATGGCGGTGGGCGTGTCGCGATGTCCGAAGCGTTGCAGGGCGAGGGCTAGGTGAGCTTCGCTTTGGCGGCTGGAAACCTGGGTCCAATGTTTGTCGGCTTGGAGCAGAAAGAAGTCGAGGGCGTCGCGGTGGCTCGCGGGGATTGGCTTTTCCGAAAGGAAGAAGCTGCGGCCGTAGAGGTAGAGGGAGATGAGATGGTCGGGCACGTAGTTCTCCGGGCTGGGTCCATCCTGGATGTCTTCGTAACGTCGCTGCATCCAGCGATCCAGGGCATCGAGGGCACGGATGGCCGGTTCGCTGTCGATTTCTGCTCCGAGATGGCGCAGTCGCCCGAAGCCGGTGGCGATGTAGAGGGTGATGTAGTCGCTGGCGTAGCCGCCGGGAAACCAAGACCAGCGCCCGTCGGAAAGCTGGCGCTCGGCGAGTTTTTGCAGGGCGCGGCTGGACTCGTTTTGCAGGCGATTCTCGTCGAAGAGCAGTCCGACGTTGCGGCGGGCTTGGCTTTCGTTTTGGGCTTGGCGCAGCCAGGGGGTCTCTTCGATGAGCACGGACTTGAGCTCTTGGTTTTTCTCCAAGGGACTGTCTAGAGCAGGCGTATTTTTCCAGAGGTCGAAGATGCGACGGATCTTGGGATCTGAGGTGGCGATGTGGGAGGCGAGCGAGTTGGCGTAGAAGCGATTGAAGAGCTGCTCGCTGCACTCGTGCGGAAATTCCATGAGGTAGGGCAATGCCATCACCGCGTACCATGCGGGTTGGGAAACCATCTGAACGGTGAGGTTCTGGTGCTGGAGCGTATCCGAATCTCCTGACGCTAGCAGCTTTTCGAAAGTGAAGTCCTTGCTGCCTTGGCCGCGAATGGGGAGCGGCAGGGATTCGGTGACGAGTATTCGTCGGCTCAATACGGGCAAGTAGCCTTCCTCGCCGTCGCTAAGGGACGCGCTCGCTCCCACCGCTTTGTAAGTGAGCACTCTGGCTCCGTCTGGAACTTTGATGCGCCAAGAAAAGCTGCGCGACTCTTTGGCGGGGATCGTGAAGGAGCGGTCGGTTTCCTGGTTCGCTAGAGAGGAGTCGGCAGGTTCGAGGGTGGCGGCATCAGTGAAGCTTAGACGGACTTGGCCGCTTTGTTCCGAATCGGACTGGTTGCTGACTTTGACCGTGAATTCCACTTCGTCGCCTTCGCGCAGGAAGCGCGGTGGATTGGGTTCGACCATGAGGTCCTTGGCTGTGACAGCGGTGTCGGAGAGGAAACCGGAGCGCAGCTCGTTGTCGTGGGCGAAGCCGAAGAAGCGCCATTCGGTGAGGGCTTCCGGCATGGTGAACTGGATTTTCACGACGCCGTCCTCGTCGCTCAGCAGGTGCGGGTAGAAGAAGGCAGTTTCGTTGAGGTTGGTGCGAGCGGAGACTTGCGAGAGGTCGGGGGCTGGGGGGGGCGCAGGACTGGGCTCTTGGCTGAGCTCCATTTTCATGGCCGCGTCGCCCATTACCGTATCCATGGGCGCGGGACGCATGGGGCTGTTTAGCCTGGTTCCTGCTAAGGTGCTTGCGGCTTGGTAGCCTTCGTCAGCGCTCTCTGCGATCGAGAAGGGAGAGAGTTCGAAAACATCCTCTCCTCCGCCGCCTCCGAAACTGCGCATTTGCCTGCGATAGTTGATTTCGAAGGGTAGGCGTCGGTAACTCCAGTCCACGGGAAGGATGTCTGGACGCCAGTACCCAGCGAAGGAATCGAAGTGATTTTGCGTATTGCCGAATTGGCTGTGGATACGGGAATATTCTTGGCGGAATGAGCCGATTTGTTGGGGCCAGTTGTGAGGCTTGTACTGGTCGAGCGAGGCGTCGTAGAGACCAGCCACCATTTCGGCGGCGGCGACGTGGGCGTCGGGTCCGGTGATGGTAGCGGTCCAGGTTTCCGCTTGGCCGGGATCGAGTTTGGAGCGGAAGCGCTCCCATTTGACTTGGAGCTGCTTGTTGCTCCAAGGAACATCGATGCGTTTGCTTTCGAAGTAAGCGCGGTTTTCCCGGACAAAGGTAGTACGTAAGGTGAGTCCTCCGCGGTGCGATTCTGTGATAGGAAATTGGATACGTTCTTGGGTCTCTTCCCCGTCGGTCCAGAAGCTCTGCAAGGTTTTGCCGCTTTGCTCGATTTCGATGAAGGCGCGGCCTTTTTCGTAACCGCTGCCCCAAAGGGCGTCGAGCGATTCTCCGGGTTCTAGGGTGAAGGTGGGGGCTCCGAGGAAGTTGGGGACTTTGGTCGCGAGAGCCGCGGCTTGCGGGTCCTGCACCGTAAAGGTGTGCCGCGCGCTGATTTTGTTTCCGAAGCGATCCTTGCTTTCGAGTTCAACGCGGTAGGGGCCTGCGGGGAGTTTGACGGAGTAGGTTTCGTTTCCGCTTTCATCGATCCTGATTTGCTTTCTGGATACGGTTTTTCCGATTTCCCAAGTGTCGGGGTTCGAGGGATCGAACTCGGGCTCGGTCGCTTGTATTCTCCATGGACGGTAGCGGTGGTCGGCTAACTGTTCGCGTATGACCGACTCCGGTTGCTGCAGGCGGTAGACCTTGAGTTGGACTTTTGCAGCTTGCGGCTTTCCGTCCAAGGATTGGGTACTGATCGATATTTCAACTGGCGTGTCGATGCTCTGCCATTCGGTGGTCGATAGTTCGGCTTGCAGTGCGGTGTAGCCAGCTCTCGTTTCGGTGGAAGCGGAACGGGTTTCGCCGTTGGTGTCGGTAACGTCGGCATAGACGGTGTAGACGAAAGTCGGTTCGTTCTGGCGAGGTACGCTTTTGTCGGGTGTCGCGGGAAAGTGGATACTGAAGCTACCGTCCGCTTCGGTGGTTACGCTTCCGTGAGCGATGGCCTTTGTTGCGGGTGGGGTCCACCACCAGCACCAGCTAGGCGCTCGCACTCCGCGCTCGACCCGCCATTTGACGCTCGCTCCTCCGATAGCGGCTCCGGTGTATGCGGTGGCTCTTCCCTTGAGAGATACGGTTTCTTCAAGCTTGGGCGCGTTCGCGGGGGCGTCGAGTTCGACCTGAAACTTGGGGCGCTTGTATTCTTCCACGTTGAAGTGAGTTGAACCCCAAGGGCCGAAGGTGACCTCGATACTCATGTTTCCGAGCAGTCCTTCTTCGGGCGCGGTGAAGCTGCCGCTGAAGGATCCGTAGTCGTTAGTCTTGTGTTCGCGGTCGGCGATGACCTGACGGTTGGCGTTTTTGAAGGCGATTTGTAGTCTGCTGTTTTTCAGGGTTTTGTACCGGCCCTCGGAAGGGTGGTTGAAGACGCTGATGCCCTTGTAGTTTACGGTTTGGCCGGGGCGGTAGAGGGCACGATCGGTAAAGAAAATAGTTCGTTGCTCGGGATAGCTTTCTCGGTCGCTGTGATGAAGCCAGAAGGATTGCTTGCTCGCGGTTTTTTGCCCTTGGTGTTCGGCTAGGATGAGCGTTCGATCCCTGCTGGCATTCTTGGATACAGCGAAGCGTCCATCCGCGTCGGTGGTGAGAGACCTGCCTTTGCGGAAATTCCGATTTCGGTTTTGGTGCCACAGTTGCACGGTAGCTCCGGCGATGGGTTCGCCGCTGATGGCATTGAGCACGAAGCCGCTAAGGGGTGTATCCAATTCTTGGGTTCGCAGTACCAGGGCCAGTTCGCTGACCCAAACGGTAGCGCGGCTTACGACGTTTTCGTATTGTCTAAAAGTGGGATCGTAGCTGGCGAAAATATGGTAGTAGCCGGGCTCAAGCGTTTGGGGGGCGGGAAGCTTTTCGGTGCGCGTTTGGTAGTCGCTTGTGGCAGGAAGGTCGGCTTCCCAGCTGTGGATGGGGGTGCGTTCGAAGACCGATTCTTGGAAGTCGCGCAGGTCGGGATGGCTGCGAAGTTCTTCTTCGAATTCGAGTTTGATGGCTCGGAAGTAGACCTTGTCGACGTTGCGGTAGGTGACGTCGATAGTGGGCCAAGGCGCGTTCCAAATGTATTCCGTTTGGATGTTGGCGGACTTTTGCTCGACCTGCTGGATGAGATTGTGGCACTCCGCCGCGCCGGCGCTTCCGGGAAAGCTTGCTAGGCCGCGGCTGGCGATTTGGTAGGCGGTGACTAGCTCGTTTTGCGATTGGTGGTAAGTTGCCAAGGCGGCGCGGGCGCGGGCGCTTATTTCGTGAGCTGCGGTTTTTTCGATGAAGCGTTCGAGGGCGGCGGCGTAGCGTTCTCCCTTGTCTTCTCCAACAGCGACGTTGTGGCCGTAGATGAGGCGGGCGAGGTCGGCGTCGTAGTAGGCTGAGGGATCGGCATCGTCTCGGTGGAAGCGGAGCAAGTCTTGGTAGAACCGGATGGCTTTGAGCTCGGGGGAGTAGTCGGTGTCAGCTGCTGGCGTCCAATCGAGGAAGGCGCGGGTTCCGTCGAAGATGGGAGAGTGGGCGGAAATTTCGAAAGTGTCTTCTGCTTCGAGAGCTGCTTGTTCGCCGCTTTGGTAGAAGGATAGGGCCTCGTAGGCGAGGAAGTCGTAGAGGGTGGGGCGGTAGGTGTCGGGTGCGGTGCCTGGCTCCAGCAGGATGTCGTAGCTTTCGATGGGGACGGATTTGAGGAAGGATTCGTTGGCGAGGGCGGCGGTGAAGTGACGGTCGATCTCGCGCAGGATGCGGGCGAGGTCCCAGGTTTGAAAATCGTTGCTGGGCGCTTCCGCAGTTTGGGTGCGTTGCAGGAATCTCCAGCGGTTCTGCTGGAAGTAGCTCCAGTAGGAGTGGGCGAGCAGGGTTTGGAAAACGGGTTGCAGGGCGGCGGGTGTTTCGTCGAGTTGGCGTTGCAGCCGCAGGATGGCCTCGGCGGGCTGTTCGCCTTGGATCTGTGTTTCCAGAGCGATTTTGAGGGTGATGGCTTTGATGGCCTCGGCGTGAGCTCCTTCGGCGAGGGCGCCTTCGATGATGGGCTCGAGGGACTCGATGGCGGTTTGGGGCAAGCGTTGGGCTCTGGCTTCCGAGACTTTGAGCCAAAGGTCGTCGCGGTTTGCGGCGAAGAGGTTGCAGGTGAACGCGAGCAGCGCTCCCAGGAGAAGGAAGGGGCGAAGAGAGGGAGTCATAAGAGGTTTAGGAACCGGTACGTTGGGCTGGGTTCCTTGGATTTGCAAAATGGGAGGGGAGTTTGACGGGATTGAATTCCTGCAATGCGGACGACGTGAACGTCGCCCCCTCCCCAAAAAAAGGCGTCCTCTTTATTGAGGACGCCTTTGTAGTTGAAACTTGGATGCGGAACTATTTGCCGTGGGTGGCGCGTTCGGAGTAGGGATCCCAGGTGCGGGTGGTGAGGTACTCGACGAGGTCGCGCATGTCCTTGGCCGAGAGCAAGGGGGCGAAGATGGCTGGCATGCTGGAGGGCATAGCGTCTCGTTTGGCGATTTCGCTTTTGGCGAAGCTTTGCGACTCGCCGCTGGCAAGTTTAAGGCTGATCTCCGTTTCGTCCTCGTCCTCCACGATTCCGGCGACGGTGTTTCCATTTTTCATGGTGAGGATGACGTTGTCGAATCCTTCGGCGATGGTGGCGTTGGGGGCGACGATGGCTTCCAGGAGTTGTTGGCGGTTGAGGCGCAAGCCGATGTCGGTGAGGTTAGGGCCGGCGGCGTCGCCCGGGCCTGTGGCGATATGGCAGCGCACGCAGGCCATGACCTGGTTGTTGTTGAAGACGCTCCGGCCGGCTCCGGCGTCTCCGCCTTCCAGGGCGTAGGTGAAGGCGGCGATCGGGTCGCTGGAAGCGGCGACTGCTGCCTGGTAGCTCTGGTAGGCTTGCTGAACCTTGGGCGAAGGGTGTTCCTTGGCGGCTTCGATGAGCTCGAGTTGGGCGGCGTAGGGAATTTCGTCTGCAGCCAAGCGTCGCACGCTGTTGGCGAGCAGTTCGGTTGCGAAGGCTTGCTGGGATCCGGCCAAGGTCTGGTAGGCGACGCGTTGCTCTTCGACGCTGCCTTGGGTCATGAGCTCGAGGGTGACCTTCGCTTGCTCCGGGGAGCGTTCGGTTACGATGGGCAGGGTGGCGAGCCGCAGCTCGGAAGCGTTGGATTGGCTGGCGGCGATAACCAGCTCGTCCATGCGAGGATCGTCGAGCTTGCTGAAGAGCGAGAAGGCGGCGGCCCGGGCGGCTCCGTTGGCTTTTTCGTTTTTGGCGAAGGCGTAAAGCTGGTCGGCGAGGCCTCTCACTCCGAGGGCGTCCACGGCTTCGAGGAATTTGACCTGCACGGCGCTGTTACTGGAGGCGAAGAACTTGGGCGCGTTGGCCTTGAAGGCGTCGATGGCCACTTGGGCGTCGCGGGCTGCGAGCGGCTGGTAGACGCCCATGACGCGGTCGCGTTGCAGCGGGTTTGGCCAGGACTGAAGCTGGGTAATCGCTTCGAGGCGGAATTGCTGGGGCTTGGATTCGTCGGCGGCGTAAGCAGCGAGGAATTGGGCGTTCTTGACGCCGCCGATGCGGAAGCGGGCGTTGAGGGCGCGGATGGCTAGGATGGGGTCGTCCGCAAAAGGGCTATCAATCGCGGCGGCTAGGGAGTGGTAGGCGCCTTCGATGGGGGCGTCGTTGATGGCGCGGGCGGCCTCGAAGACGATCTCCTTGTCGGAGTCGCGCAGGAAGCGGGCGACGTTGACGTCTCCAAGTCTTCGATAGGCGAGCAGCACGGCGAAGCGAACGGCTTTTGATGGGTCGTTCACGGCATTGGCGAGGGCTCGGCCGTTGTTGCCGCCTACTAGTCCCATCACGATGGCGTGGCTGAGGTAGGGGTCTTCGTCGGCGTTTTCGCGAGCGGCCTGCAGGAGGGCGGGAGCGGCGGCGGTGTGCTTGAGCTTGCCGAGGCTTTGGGCAGCGAAGTAGCGAACGCGGTTGGAAGGATGGCTGAGGCGGGAGATGAGCAGCTCAGCGGCGCTTTCGATGCCGTGGTCGCCGAGGAGCTTGGTGGCTTGGGCGAGCACTTCTTCTTGGCCGGGTTTCGAGGCTGCGAGCTTGGCGATGGCGGCTCGAGCGGCAGTGGAATCGCGGTCGGCGAGGACGCCGAGGCCCCAAGTGGCATGCAAGCGAGCGTGTAGGGAGGCGGAGCGGTTGTTGGCGATATCGGCGAAGGTTTTCAGGCTTTTTTCTCCGCGGTCCGCTAGTTCGAGCTGAGCTTCCAGGCGGATGTTCCAGTTGGGGTGGGAGAGCAGCTCGGCCAGTTCCGCCTCGCCGCGACCGGTCATGCCTTCGGCGTAGAGCTTTTGGGTTTGGGCCACGATGGGGCTGGCTTGCACCTTAGGGTTCGAGATGGAATAGACGCGGCCTTTGCCGGGCTTGGGCCAGCCGTTGACCCAGTCGAGCACGTAGAACTTGCCGTCGGGGGCGAAGGTGACGTCGGTGGGCAGGATTCCTTTGGCGAAGGCTTTCTTCTCGTCGAGCTCGAACCAGGCTCCCTTGGGCTTCATGGTGTAGGTGTAGACGCCGCTGGTGGCGATGCTGCCTTTGAAGTGCGTGATGAAGAGGTGTCCGGCGTAGTCGGGCGAGAGCCCGGTGCCGGGGTAGAAGGCGATGCCGGAAGGGCCGTCCTCGATGTAGGAGATCGGGGGAAGAGCGAACTTGGTGCGGCCTTCGAACTGGGTTTCCCACCAGCCTTCCGACATCCAGACCCCAGCTGCTCCGAGCGGGGCATGCTGGTGGCCGATGCGCCAACCGGAGTCTCCGCCTTCGGCGATGAGGACGAGCCGTTCATAGTCGCCGTTGTCGCAGTCGTTGTCGCCGGTGAAGAGGTTGCCGAATGCGTCGAAGGCGAGCTCCTGCGGGTTGCGCAGGCCGGTGTGCACGACTTCCAGCTCGGTGCCGTCGAGGTTGCTGCGGTAGACGGCTCCGGTGTCCGGATAGGAAATGTGGCTGCCGTCGGGGGCGGTCACGTGGGCCCCGCGGTCGCCGATGGAGTAGTAAAGCTTGCCGTCGGGGCCGAGGGCGAGGCCGTGGAAGTCGTGTCCCGTGTAGCCGAAGTGCACGCCCCAGCCGCTGAGCAGCTTTTCGCTTTGTTCGGCTTTGCCGGCGGCGTCGATGCCTTGGAACTTCCAGAGGTGGGGAATGTTGGTGAAATAGACGTCGCCTTTGCGGGCGAGCACGCCGGAAGCGATGCCGTCCACGGCCTTGTTGAAGCCGTCGGCGTAGGCGGTGGAGAAGTCCGCCTTGCCGTCGCCGTCGCGGTCTTCGAGCAGGCGGAGGATTTCGCCTTCGATGGCGAAGTTGGGCGCGTCGTCGCCGAAGAGCTCGACGATGCCTTGGGCGCGGTCTTCGACGGTACGGAAGGCCATGTCCTCCTCCAGCATGTCCATGTAGCCGCGGATATCGAGCACGCTGGAGCCGTAGCGGTAGGTCTCGGCCACGAAGAGGCGCCCCTGTTCGTCGAAGTCGAAGGCAACTGGGTTGGCGAGCATGGGCTCGGCCGCCCAAAGGGTGGCTTCCATGCCTTCGGGCAGCTGCAGCTGTTGGAGAGCGAGCGCTGCTTCGTCGCTGGCGGCCTCGATGATCGGTTCGGCTTGTCGGTCAGCGTCGTTGAGCTTCATCTTGGCGGCGGGGAGGCCGCTGACGATAGAGGCGCCGAGGGAGAGGGTGATGGCGAGATTTCTCATGTTTCGGTGTAAAGGGTGGGGGATCTTGCTGGAAACCGTTTGAGGTTCAACGGGTCTTTGACTCTTATGAATGGGGAAATCTGAAGTTGGTTGCCAATAACCCAAGGCTAGTCTTTCTCGCTTAGTCAGATTGGTAAGTTTTTAACCCGTAACCGTTACCCCGCTTTTCTACTATGGATTCTCGTAGACATTTTCTGAAAGGAGCCCTCGGGTTCGCCGCTGCATCTCTTGTCGCTCGCCCAGCCTTTGCGGCGGACGAGAACCAGTCGGCTCGCTTCGACGGGACTTGGTTCGACATCTCCCTCGCCCAATGGTCGATCAACAAGGCGTTTTGGAGCGGGGAGAAGGACAAGATGCGCTTTGCCGAAATCGCCAAGAACGAGTTCGGGGTGAATGCGGTCGAGTACGTTAACCAGTTTTACATGGAGGGCTGGTCGCGCCCGGTCTTGGACGAGTTGGTGAAGGTTTCTTCGGGCGAAGGCGTGCGCAACGTGCTCATCATGTGCGATCGCGAGGGTCGCCTGGGCGACCCGGACGAGGCGAAGCGCTCGCAGGCGGTGCAGAACCACGTGCGTTGGATCGAGGCGGCCCGAGCTCTCGGTTGCCATGCGATTCGGGTGAACGCGGCGTCGGAAGGATTGTTCCACGAGCAGCTTAAGCTGGCGGCGGACGGCTTGCGTCGCTTGACCGAGATCGGCGATCGCTACGGGATCAACGTGATCGTGGAGAACCACGGGGGGCTCTCCAGCAATGGAGCTTGGTTGGCGGCGGTGATGCGTCTGGTGGATCACCCGCGCTGTGGCACCTTGCCGGACTTCGGGAACTTCCACGTGAACCGCGAAACGGGCGAGGAGTACGACAAGTACTTGGGCACCGAGCAATTGATGCCCTTCGCCAAGGGGGTGAGCGCCAAGACTCATAACTTCAATCCCGAAGGCTTCGAGCGAGACATGGACTATCCGCGCTTGATGGAGATCGTCAAGGCGTCGGGGTATCGTGGATACATCGGCATCGAGTGGGAAGGAAGCTCGCTCGACGAGCCCACCGGAATCTTGATGACCAAGAAGCTGCTGCAGAAACTGGGTGGCAGAGCTTAAGGATTGCTCTTTGATGAAATGCCACCCGCTGAGCGGCTGGCCCACCTGCTTCAAGAAAAAGGCCGACTCCTGCAGAGGAATCGGCCTTTGTTTTTGAAATCGTAGTTGCGCGTTGGTTACACGTCGCAGGTGCGGATGCCGTGGGCGAGGGCGGCGATGGGATCTTCCCACGAAGGGACGAACTCCTGGGCGACGTAGCCGTCGAAACCGGTATCTACGATAGCCTGCATGATGGCCGGGTAGTACAGCTCTTGTGTTTCGTCGATCTCGTTGCGCCCGGGCACGCCGCCCGTGTGGTAGTGGCCGAAGTATTGGTGGTTTTCGCGGATGGTGTCGATGACGTCGCCGTCCATGATCTGCATGTGGTAAATATCGTAGAGCAGCTTGAACTGTTCGGAGCCGACTCGTTTGACTAGCTCGACGCCCCAGCTGGTGTGGTCGCATTGGTAGTCGGGGTGGTTGCGCTTGGAGTTGAGCAGCTCCATGACGACCTGCACGTTTTGCTTTTCGACGATGGGCATGATGCGCTCGAGGCCGATCTTGCAGTTTTCCAGGCCTTGCTCGTCGTCCAGTCCGTCCCGGTTGCCGGAGAAGACGATCATGCGCTTGGCTCCTTGGGCGGCCACCTTGGGAGCGGTCGCGGCGAAGAATTCAACGATGGCGTCGTGGTTCTCCAAGCGGTTGAGTCCCTTGACGATGCCGCCCGGAACGCCCCAGACGAGAGAAGCGGCGAGGCCGTGCTTCTTGAGGGTGGGGATCTCGTCGACGCCGACGAGATCGATGGCCTCCAATCCGACCACTTTCCCCTTGATGCAAAGCTCTTCGAACTCGATGCCCTTGTAGCACCAGCGGCAGGCTGAGTGATGGATGTTTCGTTTCAGGGGGCTGGATCCGGTCATAGCGGAGGAGTTTTCGTGGTGCTTGGAAAAGGCCTTGGCGCTGGCAACGGCTGCCGCTCCGAGGGCAACCTTTTTCAGCAGGTCGCGGCGTGGTATTTGATGGTCCATAAGCTGGTAGATTGGAGTGAAGGGGTTCGGGCAAAGTCGGCGTTAGGCCCGCCAACCATGTGTGAGGCGGTATCCTGTGCCGAAATGCCGTGGGCTCAATCACTTTAAGCGAGGAATTTAGCGAGAGCAGGAAGGGCGTTCGTCGATGCCGCAACATTCTCGCGAGGACCCTGGTATTCAAGCAAGGGATACTGGCCCGGGATCGGCGTCTCTCGGTTTCCGAACCTGCCGAAGCTCGCTTGCTCAGGAAGACGGAAGGGGGCCTTAGGTGGAGGAGGTAGGAGCTCGTGGCACGAAACCCCCAACTGCGGTTTGCATTTCCGCGTTTGCGCCCTTCTATCTTTGTTGCTTTGTAGCGTATGAAGAATCGCTGCCAGGCATTTTACACACGCTCTTGTTTTACCTTATGTCCGCCGAAAGCAAATCACCGCTGCTCCGAGTCCTGCTCGTAGACGACAACGTCACTAACCGGCTCGTCGCCGGCAAGATGATCGCCAAGAACGGCGCCGAGGTCCTATCCGTTGAAAGCGGCGAAGCGGCCGTGAAGGCGAGCTCCGAGAGCCAGTTCGACCTGATTTTCATGGATTGCATGATGCCGGATATGGATGGCTACGAGGCGACGGGCCACATCCGAGACTCGAGCTCCGACAGCAAGAACCGGGACACTCCGATCGTGGCTCTGACGGCCAACGCGATGGAGGGGGATCGGGAAAAGTGCTTGAACGCGGGAATGAGCGATTACCTTGCCAAGCCGATTCATCCCAAGGACTTGGCGGAGGTTTTCGAAAGATGGGCTTCGCGCGGGCCAGCGATGGAAGTTGACTCCGCCCCGCGCGGGCAAGGCGGCTCCGAAGCGGCTCTGGTAGACTTGAGCTCCCTGGTAGAGGTCTTCGGCGACAGCAAGGAGGAGCTCAGGCCCTTGGTCGAGGCCTTCGTTGAGAGCTTGAGGGAGGAGTTGACGGCGCTGCAGAGGAATGAAGGCCCGGATTTCGATTTGGAAACCTTGCGTTTGCGATGTCACACCATCAAAGGGGCCGGCGCCAACTACGGGGCAAAGCCCCTGTCGCGAGTGGCGATGCAGGTCGAGCTTGCCTGCAAGGAGGGACGCGAGGCGGAGGCCCGCGTCAGCGTTCCCCAGCTCAAGGAGTTGGTGGAGCGGACGATCGAGGCTGCGAACCAAGTCGTATCCTAGGACGCGTCCTTGGATTCCCGAGGAAACCAGGCGCGACGCGCGGCTGAGAAGCGGGGGCGTGGATCGGGCTTGCCCTCCTTTTAGCCGAGCCTTATCGCTAGGCCCTTTTTTTCGAAAAACCGCGCAAAGCTCATGGCAAAGGAAATTAATCAAGGCTACGATCCGAAGGAAGTGGAAGCCAGGTGGTACGCCGCCTGGGAAGAAAACGGCTGCTTCGAGGGGGAAGTGGAAGAGGGCAAGGAAGCTTATTCCATCATGATCCCGCCGCCGAACGTGACCGGCATCCTGCACATGGGCCACGTCCTGGACAACACCTTGCAGGACATCTTCATCCGCCGGGCTCGCCTTGAGGGGAAGAGCACGCTTTGGTTCCCCGGCACCGACCACGCCTCAATCGCGACTCAAACCAAGGTGGAGCAAGCCTTGCGCAACGAAGGCACCTCCCGCCGCGAAATCGGTCGCGAGAAGTTCCTCGAACGGGCCTGGCAGTGGAGCGACGACCATGGCGGCAAGATTCTCAACCAGCTCAAGAAGCTCGGTGCCTCCTGCGATTGGCGTCGCACGACCTTCACCATGGACGAGGCCTACGAGCGTTCGGTTCGGGCTGCTTTCGTAAAGCTCTACGAGCGCGGCTACATCTACCGCGGCAAGCGTTTGGTCAATTGGTGTCCTAGCTCCCAGACGGCTCTTTCCAACGAGGAAGTCATCATGAAGCCGCAGAAGGGCAAGTTCTGGAAGATGCGCTACGAGGTCGTGGAAGAGCCCGGCCGCTTCATCGAAATTTCCACCACTCGCCCCGAAACCATCATGGGCGATACCGCCGTTGCCGTTCATCCGGACGACGAGCGCTACGCCGACTTGGTGGGCAAGCACGTCTGGCGGCCGTTCCCGCGGGCGGAGATTCCCGTCGTAGCGGATCGGGCGGTGGAGAAGGACTTTGGAACAGGGGCGCTCAAGGTCACGCCGGCTCACGACCAAGTCGACTTCGACATCGGCAAGCGTCACGACTTGCCGCTCATCGACGTGATGAATCCCGACGGTACGCTCAGCGAGGCGGCTGGTCCGGAATTCGCCGGCATGGAGCGTTTCGCGGCTCGCAAGGCTGCTGCTAAGAAGCTGGAGGAGCTCGGCCTTTTGGTCGACACGGAGGACTACGAAAACAACGTAGGCTTCTCCGAGCGCGCGGACGTGCCCATCGAGCCGCGTCTTTCCGAGCAATGGTACCTCAAGTACCCGAAGGTCGAAGAGGCCAAGGCTGCGGTAGAAAAGGGCATTATCAAGTTTCACCCGAAGCGCTGGGAAAAGGTTTACCTGCACTGGCTCAACAACATCCAGGACTGGTGCATCAGCCGTCAGCTTTGGTGGGGGCAACGCATCCCGGTTTGGTACAAGAAGGGCGAGGACCGTCTCGATCCCAAGAACTGGCACGTATCTGTCGACGGACCTTCCGATCCGGAAAACTGGGAGCAGGACGAGGACGCCCTCGACACTTGGGCCTCGTCCTACATCTGGCCGTTCGCTTGCTTCGGTTGGCCCAACGAAGACGAAAAGACGCTCAAGGAGCTCGCTCACTTCTACCCGACCAGCACGCTGGTGACCGGTTTTGACATTATCTTCTTCTGGGTCGCCCGCATGATCATGGCCGGTCTTGAGCTGTACGGCGATGACAAGAAGGAGCTGAGCGACGACGAGATCGCAGCCCGCATCCCTTTCAAGGACATCTTCATTCATGGACTCATTCGCGACGCTCAGGGGCGCAAGATGTCCAAGACGCTGGGTAATTCGCCCGACCCGCTTGACCTCATGGAAAAGTTCGGGGCGGACGGCTTGCGCTTCGGCATCATCAATATCGCTCCCAGCGGATCGGATATTCTTTTCTCCGAAGAGCGCATCGAGATCGGTCGAAACTTCAGCAACAAACTTTGGAACGCCTGCCGTTTTCGCCAGATGAACGGTGCGGTCGATGCCAACGCTTCGCTCGACTCCATCCTCGAGCGACTCAAGACGTCGCCACTTGATGGATACAGCAATTGGATCCTCTCCCGCATGCTCGAAACCATGCGCGAAATCGAGGGCCAGTTTGCCAAGTTTGAGATGCACCAGCTCACCCACTCGCTGTACAACTTTGTTTGGGGCGACTTCTGCGACTGGTATGTGGAAGCGGCCAAGGCCCTCCTGCAAAAGAAGGAAGACCCGCGTCACGATATGGCGCTAGCGGTTTCCGACCTCGTAATCCGCCAAGCGCTGCAGCTCTTGCATCCGGTCATGCCGCACATCACGGAAGAGCTTTGGCATGCCATGGGCTACTGCGAAGACGGCCAGTTCATCCAAGACACTTTGCTTGTGTCGGCGGACGATCTTGCTGCTCAGCTGGCTGCCGCCGGCGTAAGGGTTGACGCTGAAGCTGCCGGGAACGTAGAGCACGTCAAGGAGCTCATCACCAAGGCCCGCTCCGTTAAGGCAGAGTACAATGTTGCTTCCAAGCGAGACGTTACGCTCTTCGTTAGCGCGGCCGACGCGAAAAGCGCGGAGATCGTGTCAGGAAATTTGGATACGATTAAGAAGCTGGCCGGTGCGGCGACGATTGAGTTAAAGGAAACGGTCGATGGCTGTCCAGGCGCAGTGGGCGCGCTGGGTACCGTTTACCTCGACCTTTCCAGCGCCATCGACGTGGAAGCCGAGAAGGAACGCCTTAGCAAGGAGCTTGAAAAGCTGAACAAGCAAGTCGCCGCTGGCGAAGGAAAACTCAAGAATCCCAAGTTCGTAGACAAGGCCCCAGCCAACGTTGTCGAAGGGGCCCGTAAGCAACTTGCGGATACGGTGGCCAAGCGCGACGAGATCGCTCGTTTGCTGGAAAGCTTATAGTTTGAAAGCTGCCCGCGAGGGCCGCGAAGCTGAATTTCAAAAGAGCGGGTTTCAGGACCCGCTCTTTTTTGGTTCCTCACCCTTTTGCGGGGATAGTGATTCTACAGTGGGAAGTGACCTTGTGGCACGATCGATCCTGCCCAATCGCGGCACAAGGCCGCTTCCCACAGTCGGACCGAATGCATAGCCCGCATTCCCACTGCTTTTGGTGATGCTTTTTGTGTGAGCGTGCTTGTCACGCGATTGAACACGGTCGCTCCCCGAGCGTCTTTCTTCGCCCGCGGAGCGGCCGAACCACCTGTATCAAATTGCACGGGACTTCGCTGATGGGTCGGCTTGCCCCAAGACGACTTGACTTGGGAGCACCATTCGAAGTGCATCTTCAGAGAAGCCGCGCCACCTTTCAACTTTCTTTCGTCGCGGCGCAGGCCGCTTCCCGCGCTTACTAGTCGAGCGTCTTGAGGTATTCCCAGAGGGCGGTGACTTCGTCTTCGTTGAACTGCTTGAGCAGGGCGACGGGCATGGGGGCGCGAATCGCTTGTCCGGTAGTGGGAGAGATGCCGGTGGAAATCATGTGAGCGAAGCTTTCCTTGGTCCAGATTGGGTTGCTGCCGAGCCTTGAGTTGCCGGCTTCAGGCCAGGAGGGGTCGCCACCGGGGATCGGACCTCCGGCCATATCCTCGCCGTGGCAACCGACGCAGGAGCTGGCGAGGTAGCGTCCGAATTCCGCAGTAGGCCCTTCCTTTGGCTTTTCGGCGAATCCGGCGGCGGGATCGATGATGGCGGCGGGGAACATGACAGGCATTTTGCCGAAGCTTGAAAGCATGCGGGCGATGGGGCCGTAGCTGTTTTCCTGCAATGGTTTTTCGACTGAATCCAAAGTGCGGAGGTAGGCCACGAGTGCGGCGATGTCGCCTTTGCTCATGGCCGTGTAGTCGAAGGACGGCATGAAGCGCAGGGAGCGGCCAGACTTGTGGATACCGTAGCGGATGGCGGTGGCGATCTCCTCGTCGCTCCAATCCTTGAGATTGTATGGCGTGAGGTTGGCTCCGTGGATTTTCCCCATGGGACCGTTTTCCATGATCAGGACGCCGGAAGCGTCCTCGCCATGGCAGTCGATGCAGCCGGCGCGTACGGCGTAGATACGGTGCCCGAGGGCGATGTCGGCGCTGCTTACGTCCGCTGCTATCGTGAATTGGGGAGAAAGGTAGTTTTGTGTGGCGAGGGCGTTGAAGCGGAAGGCGATGAAGCCGACGAATAGGATTGCGAGCAGCAGGATGCCTGCAAATGCGCGGAGTATTATTCGTTTCATGGTGTGGATTGAGGCGGCGATCAGATTGAACGAGAATGGATTCGCTGTCGAAGCCAATCCCGGGTCAGCCGCCGAGGAAGGCTACCTTGAGCTCGTCGATGGCTTTGTCGTCCATTTCCACCAGTCCTCCGAGCGCGTAGGCGTCGATGAGGGAGCCGGCGCTGAATTCGGCGACCTCGAGGCGGTCGTAAGCTTCCAGTAGTGACTTTCCAACTACAAGCACGGCTTCGTTCTCGATCAGGATGACGGGCGTGTCTTCACCGATTGCCTCCGAGACTTTTGATTCGTCGGTGTATTGGGCTCCGAAGGGAAGGCGGGGAATGTCTCGCAGGAGGATGTAGCTCTCGGGAATCGTGCGGGTAGCGAAAGGAGTGTCGGTCAGGCAGAAGGCGGCAGAGGATGGCGGCTGGGCCGTGATTATGGAATTGATCCATGGGTGGTCGCGATAGACCCGCTCGTGCAGCTGAACGGCTCGGCTAGGAAGTTTGCCGCGTTCTCGTAGCCCTTCTTTTATTAGGACGATTTCGGATACGTCCAGAAGTTGGCGGTCTATCGCAGTCGGGCTGATGAGGAAACTGTTGGCGTCCAGGCGTGCGGAGACGACGCCTTCCAAGCTGGAAACCAGCTGGTGGCGATAGGCGCGGTGCATGATTTCGCAGATGTGGCGGCGTAGGGCTTTCTCTTCGCTGCTGCGATCCGCTGGGGAGAATTCCGGGAGGAGGTGTTTACGTTGATGGCGCAGGTCGACCTGCTCTTGGGTGAGCTCTTTCACGGTGCCGAGGCGTTGCGCCTTTATGGCGAGGCGGCCGCAAAATTCCAAGGTTTCGAAGCGGGAGAAGGCATCGAGCAAGTCTTTGCCGCCGCAGACCACGCCGTGGTTTTCCAGGAGCACGGAGTCGACGCCACGGGCGAAAGTGTCGGCGATGTTTTTTCCAAGCTGGGCGCTGCCCGGGAGGGCGTAGGGAGCGAAGTCGACGTTTTGGCAGACTTCGTAGGCTTGGGGAATGATGCGAGTGGGAGGAGCCTTGCGCACGATGCTGTAGGAAACGAGGGCGGAGGGGTGGGCGTGCACGATGGCCTCGATGTCGGGACGCGCGTCGTAGATCGCCTTGTGAAAGGGGAACTCGGAGGAGGGGCGATGCCGGCCGCTGGTCGTGCCGTCGGGGTTGACTTTTACGATGTCCTCCCAAGTGAGCGAGCCTTTGTCTACGCCCGCAGGAGTGATCCAGATAGTGCCGTCTGATTCCTTGATGGAGAGGTTGCCACCGGAGGTGGTGGTCATGCCGAACTGGTAGATGCGGTCCATGATGCTGAGCAGCTGGGCCCGGGGATGGGTATAGTCGAAGTTCATAGAGGCGTGGGTTGCGGTGGACTTTCCAATTAGCTCAGGTTTGCGGCTCTCTCAACCGCTTTGCAGAAAATTTGAACGAATCGCGCTGGAGGTATCGGCGGGGGAGTATCGACCTTGTCGATACGCTTGGGTTTTGCTTCTTGAGTTTTCCATAGCTTGTAGCGCTCAAGGGCAGGGAGGAAGGAGGTGGCTAAGGCAAAGGAGCAGGCACGGCTAGGAGTGGGCTCCATATCAGGCGCTTCGTCGCTTTCGCTATCGCAAGGGGAGCTGTTTTCGCCCATAAACGCTAGCATGCCCGGTTTGTTTCCAGGAGATGCTTCAGCCCTCGCTCGACATTTGCTACGGAGCGGAGTCTTAGCTTTGGCGCTTCTTGTCGCTTCGTCGCTGGGAGTGGACGTGGCGTTTGCGGTAGATCGTGCAGAGGACGTTTTGGTTCTGGAAATTGCCCGGAACCGAGACTTCAGAGAAGTGCAGCGAACTCTGGAAGCGAGCGACGCTCGATCCATTTGCATTAAGATCAAATCTGGAAGCTATCGCCTGCGGCATAGCCTTCACATCAATCGTTCCAACGTCTCGCTTGTAGGGGAAGCGGGAACGGTGCTGCGTTTGGCGAAAAACGCTCAGGCGCCGGTGATCTCGGTTGGGCCACTGAGCGAATATCCCGAGGAGTGGGAGCGGATTGAAAACGTTACGATCGCGAACCTTGTTATCGATGGGAACAAAGATTATCAGGAAAGTGAATACAACCAGCAGCGGCCGTGGATTCGTAACAACGGAATCGATGCGCGCACGGTGACGGGCTTGCGCGTCGAGGGAGTCATTTGCGGTAACAACCGATCGGGTGGATTGGTGGTCAGTTGGCGATGTCGGGATGTGGTGGCCCGAACTTGTGTATTCGAAAACAACTACTTTGACGGTGTCGCTTATTACGACAGCGTAGGCGTCTACACCGTGGATTGCGATCTTCGTAGGAATCGAGGTGCGGGCGTGAGTATCGATAACGCGGTATCCGAGGCTTTGTTTGCGAATTGTCGGATCGTGGACAATCGAGATGTCGGCGTATTTGCCCGCCACAGCGATGGGCTGATGTTCTACAAGTCTCTCGTGAAGGGCTCCGGAAATTGGGCTTTCTTCCTTTCGCACGACGAAAAGGGAAAAGGAGTCTTCAACGTCGAGATCGCCTCTTGCGAGATTGTGGAAAACAATGGCGGGGTGCGAATGGGATCCGTGACGGCAAAACAGTCGGCGGCGAATCGAGTCGTTCTTTCGAGCTTTGCGAGGAACGACTTGAGAGGACGCGGCGCGATCTCGACTGCTGGAGCTCCTTTGGACAGGCTGGAGGGCGGCTGGAACCCGGTCGGGAACGAAGGCGCGGATCTACCAGACGGTCCTTATTCGAAACGCCTCTATCAGGCGCTGAATACGTATGACTCGTTGGTAGCCGCCCCGGAGTCTTAGCGGTACTTGGAAGGCTAGGAGGCGAAGAGTGGCAGTTTTGCGTCTTTGGGAAGTTGCAGGCGATACTGTTCGCTGAGAATGCTCTGTAGTTCCGCTTGGCTTTTGATTTGGGTGCGGGTTGCGTTTCCTCGCCAGTCGCGTTCGATGAATTCTGTATCGGCGATGATGATACGGCCGGTTTCTTTTAGCTGAGCTACGAGCAGGGAATTGCGGAAACGGGCCTTGGGGTGGGTGAAGGAAAACCAGTTTCCGATATCCAGGTCGATGGGGGCGACGGCCTCGGGGATGAATTGGTAGACGTCGGCCCATTCCTCGCCCAGTTTGATTTGGTGGACGAGATGCTTGTCGCGATGGACGATGCGGCGAGGTTCAAAGTCGAGGTGTTGGGGGGCGCGATGGTCCAGGGCGATCGGTTCGACAAGGCCTACGCCGCCGAACCCGACGTCGGCGAGCTGCGGTCCGTGTTCGGTCTCGACTCGCAGGATCATGTGGCTGAGCGGTGTGACCGCATCGGCTGGGGCCATCCAGCGGACGCGTGCGAGCATGGGCGAGACTTCGAATCCGATCGCGGTCAGGACTGCGGCAAAGAGGGTGTTTTGCTCGAAGCAGTAGCCGCCTCGTTTTTGGGTAACCAGTTTCTCAAAGATGGAGGGGATTTCGATGGAGATTTGCTTGCCCAGTAGAACGTCCAGGTTTTCGAAGGGAATGTTTTGTTCGTGCAGGCGATGCAGTTGCTTGAGGCAGGCGAGAGTGGGCTTGGCGTTGCCGTCGTAGCCGATGCGTGAGAAATAGAGGCTCAGGTCGAGTCCGGTTTGCGGAAGGCGGGTTGTCATGGCTATCAGGCAGTTGGTTGGTGGTTGTAGAGAGCCGCTCCGGCGACCACGAGCAAAAGCGAAAACAGTCTGCTGGGAGTGAGCGGCGCGGCGGGCATGCCGAACCAGGCGAAGTGGCTGACCAGGGCAGCGATCAAGAGTTGGCCGCAAATCACGAAGAGGAGTGTGGAGGCGACGCCGAAGTGGGGCATCACTCTGTAGACGCAGGAGAGGGCTATGGCGCTGATGAGGCCGCCGGCGATCCAAAGGTAGGCGGGGACTTGCGAGAGGATCTCGCGTGGTGGGAGCTGGCTGCGGTGAGTTGCGAGGTAGGCGGCGATGCCGAGAAAGCCGATCAGGTAGACCGCGGCGCTGGCGAGCAATGGATTGCTGAGGCGTTGGCTGAGCTGGCCGCTCAAGGCGCTTTGGATGGAGATGGCCATGCCGGCTGCGAGGCTGATGAGTGCGAGTTGCGTTGCGTGCATGGAGCGACTTTAGCAGCTCGCGAAGCGAATGGCCTCAACCTATGTTGAGGGGAGGCGTTTTTTTGTGCGTGTGGGAAGCGGCTTTGTGCCCGCGAAAAGGCAAGGATTGAAATCGCGACGCGAGGTCGCTTCCTACAATTTCCGTATACGGCTAAGTTGGGTGGGGGTGACGCCGATGGCTGAGGCGATGTGGTGGAGCGGTATGCGGTGGAGAATAGACGCATGCTTTTCGACAAACGCTTGATAGCGGGCAGAGGAGTCGGAGAGCGCGAGGCCGACTTCGATGGGTTCTTTGTCGAGCACCCAATTCGTCTCCAAGTATTGGATATGGTACCACTTCAGGTCTTCCGCCTTTTCGAGCAGTCGGCGGTAGGCGGGATGGTCGATGGCGAGCACTACGGAGGCTTCGAGCGCTTGCAGAGCGAAGTCGGAGGGGCCGCCTGTGAGCAGGGCCCGGATGGAGCCGGGAAAGGTGTTTTCGGGGAAGAACTTCTTGTTATATTCCTTGCCGTCCTCCGAGAGGGTGTAGGAGCGGAGCAGGCCTTGGCAGACGAAATAAAGATGTTGGCTGGGGGCCCCGATTTGCACGAGGATTTCGCCTTTGGCGAGCTTGCGCTCGCTGCAGCTTTGTTGGACCTGCTTCCAGGTGGATTGGCTCAGCGGAGCGTATCGCTCCATGGCGTGGCGGAGGAGCTGGAGTTTGGCGGCGCTCATGGAGTGGGAATTTGTTGGATGGCAGATTCGAGGAGTTGCTCCGCGACGGGCAGCCATTGCTCCCGGTAGGCGGAATCGGCAGTGGCGCCTTGCGGAGGAAGGTGGAAGAACCCGGCGAAGGGGCAGTGGCTGCGGGAGAAGCGGTAGAGGGCGTTATTGCAAAGGAAGCGACCAGCGTCCTCGCTGATTGTCACCTTGGATTTGAGGCTTTCGACCAGCGACTCAGGTAGCGGCCAGCGGGAGGGACAGGAAGGAGGCCCTGCTGAATCAATGGATTTGCTCGCGGGAGCGGTTTTCGATTCGTCGATCCCGATGCGCTGATTGAAGGCAAGCGTTTCGACTTTGAGGAAGCAGGGCGTTCCCTCGCCGAGGCCGAGAACGATATCGGGATTGAGTGTCTCCATTTGGGGGAGGGCGATTTCTTCGATCACTCCCCAGCTCACGGGCAGGCTGAGGTGCTGAACGTGATGCTCCGCAAGTGTCGATTCCAGCGCGGTGGCGATCGTTTGGGAGCCGTTGCGTTCGCGTCCGCGGAAGGGCTGGAAGCTGGTGATGAGGATTTTCGCTCGCGCGGGCATAGTCTTTCTTTTAGGCGCTTGGCGTCGTGGATCAATCGCATGTTTTTGGTAGACCACGACTTGCAAGTGGATTAGCCCCTGCTTGGGTTGCGCTAGTTCGCTATTAGGCGCTCTAAGGCATTGCCATGGCGCCGGCTTTGCTTCTCATGTGCGCTCCCGCTTTTAGAAACTGAACACTTCGCCTCCTCGGAGGGCGAGCGGGCACCAAGAACATAATTGAACGCAATTAAAGCTGCGGGTCCGCGAGGATTCGCGGTGGCAACGCTATGAAACAACGCACTGTAAGACCGTCGACCGGTCCTATTCTCGAAAATCCTGACGTCGTCCTGATTGGCGGCGGCATCATGAGCGCGACTTTGGGGATCATGCTGAAGCGGCTGAAACCCGAGCTGACGCTGCAGATCGTGGAGTCGCTCCCACGCGTGGCGCTCGAGAGTTCCCATGCGTGGAACAATGCGGGTACGGGGCACGCGGCTCTTTGCGAGCTCAACTACACGCCGCAGAAGGCGGACGGCACGGTGGACGTTTCCAAGGCGATCAAGATTAACGAGCAGTTCGAGAATTCGAAGCACTTCTGGGCTCACCTCGTGGAAGAGGGCGTGATCGCGGACCCCAGCGTATTTATCAAGCGGGTGCCGCACATGAGCTTCGTGCGCGGCGAGGCGGATCGCGATTACCTGAAGGCTCGTTTCGAGGCCTTGAAGGAGCAGCACCTTTTCGGGGAAATGGAGTACTCGGAAGATCCCGAAACCGTGAAGGAGTGGGCTCCGCTGCTCGGGCAAGGCCGTCCGGGGGAAGAGGTCATCGCGGCGACGCGCGTGGAGAGCGGCACGGATATCAATTTTGGCGCCCTTACCCAGCAATTGATCGATCACCTGATCTCGCTCGATGGCGTAGAGCTCGCCATGCAGGCGCGGGTGACGGACATCCGGCAGGCGGCCGATGGACAGTGGAAGGTCAAGGTCGACAGCGAAGAATACGGCAAGCAAAAGCTATCGGCCAACTTCGCCTTCATCGGAGCGGGTGGCGGATCGCTGCACTTGCTGCAAAAGTCGGGCATCCCGGAGGGCAAGGGCTTTGGCGGGTTCCCGGTGAGCGGGCAGTTTCTGGTTTGCACCGACCACGACATCATCGACCAGCATGCGGCCAAGGTCTACGGCAAGGCAGCGGTGGGCGCTCCGCCGATGTCGGTGCCGCACTTGGATACGCGCGTGATCGACGGGCGTCGGGCATTGTTGTTCGGACCTTACGCCGGTTTCTCGCCCAAGTTCTTGAAGGAAGGTTCCAACCTCGACCTCATCAAGTCGGTCAAGCTCGACAACCTTTTGCCGCTCTTGTCGGTGGGTAAGGACAACATGGACCTGACCCAGTATCTCATCAACGAGGTTCGCAAGTCGCACAGCGACCGCGTGGAAGGCTTGCGCGAGTTTTTCCCGGATGCGAAGGAAGAGGATTGGAAGCTGGTTACGGCTGGCCAACGCGTGCAGATCATCAAGAAGAATGCGGGCGGCCGTGGCGGCAAGCTGGAGTTTGGCACCGAAGTGGTGGCGGCCCAGGATGGTTCGATCGCTGCCTTGCTGGGAGCTTCGCCGGGTGCGTCGACGTCTGTATCCATTATCGTAGAGGTTTTGGAGAAGTGCTTCGCTGACGAGGTGAAGACGGAGGCATGGCAGTCCCGCTTGGCGGAAATGCTGCCGGCTTACGGAAAGCACCTAGCGGGTGACGAGACTCTCTATCGCGAGCTGCGCGAGAAGTCGGATCGCTTGTTGCGTATCGACAGTTTGGTGACGAGTTTATGAAATGACTATTTGCCCACGAAGGTCACGAATGGGCACGAAGTTTTAAGGGAGAGCGGACTTTAGGGTCCGCTCTTTTTTGTAGGGCTACAGCTTGTCCTAGATCTTGAGCAAAGCCGAAAGGCGGCACGCTGCAGTGGTGATTTGGAGTTAACACTCGCTCGCTGCGCTCTCTTTATCTGGTCTGCGACCGGCGAGAATCGCTTCGCCCGAGGATGTTTAAGTGGATGGGTCTATGGATGACCAGGGGAATCGCGGCACAAGGCCGCTTCCCACAAAGGCTCTTAGCAAGGGACGAGCGTTGTTTGGAGCTTGGTGTGGTGGGGATCGTGCAGTGTGGACTTAGGAAGTCATGAGCTGCGGCGTGTCGCGAGCGACAGCCCTACTTGATCCTGCAATGCGGACGCTGGCTAAAGCTCAGCGCTACGTGAGTTCGTAGAGGGTGTCGGCGACGTTTAGGGTGTCGTCGAGGGTAGCCACGGATTGGATACGGTGGTGGGGGAGGGGCTTCGCCAAGAGCTTTTGGAAGGGGGCGAAGTCGAGCAGGTCGTGGGTCTTGGTTTCGCCGTTTTCGGTGAGGGTGACGCGGTAACCGGTCTCGCCCTCTTTGAGGCGGCGGATCTTGGGGGCAGCTTTGGCTTTGGGCTGTTTGAGGGCCTTGGCTCGCTTGCCTTTTTTCTGGGAGGGAAGTTCGACCTGCGGAGCGTCGAAGGGGTAGGGCGTGCCGAGGATGTCCGAGATGGTGCTCTCGATGTGACTGAGGTCGGCGAGGCAGGTCTCTCGCTCGATGAGCAGAGAGTTGACCGCGACGAGCTCGTCTATGGACATGTTATTCGGCATAGGGTGTTATTTGCCCACGAAGGAACACTAAGGTGTTTTGTCGCCCGCGGAGCGGCCGACCCACCTTGGCTTACTCCTCTTCCTCGGCTGGCTTTTCGGATTCGGGAGCCTCTTCAGTCTTGGGCTCTTCTTCCTTGGCTGGCTTAGGAGCGGCTTTCTTGGCAGCCTTCTTCGCTGGTGCCGGTGCTGGAAAAGCGGATACGGGAGCGGGAGGAGCTGGGAAGGGGAATACGCCTTCTTCGCCGACGATGGACTCGACTTGACTCTCGAGTTCGCTGATGCGCTGGTAGGCAGCTTCGCGTTCTTCGAGCAGGGTGTCGATCTTGGTGCGGGCTTCGAGGGCTTGGCGGATGGTTTCGCTGTCGCCGCGAAGTACGATTTCTTCGAAGGTCAGAGGTGCGAGCTTTTGTGGTTTCTTTGCCATGTCTTGTTATTCCTTAAAGAAGCTTAGGATGTTTTTGAGAATGGTTTTGCGGGCGCCGCTTTGGCGAGCCGCGGTTTCGGTTTTTTGGAAAGTTTGTGTTTTCTGGGGTGTATTCGCTGCTTGGAGACGCAGGGCAATGGTCTTTTCGGCGGCGTTGGCGATGTCTTGGTTCTCGTCGTAGCAGAGCTCGCGGAGCTGGGGCTCGGGCACGTTGGGGTTGCTGGCGACGGATTCGCGCACTTTTTCGCAGATGTCGTGGCTGAGAGTGGCGAGGGCGGCAGGCGGAATATCGAAGGCTGCGGCGGCGAAGGCCCGCAGGGAGGGATTGGGACTGGTGGCGAAGCGTTCGGCTACGGTGGCTTCGATATCAGGGTAATCGATGGCTTGGAATGCGATGTGTTCGGCTACGGTGTTGTCGCTGCGCTGGTTGATGAGCAGGTCCCAGTGGTGGTCGCTGAGGTCGTCGCGGTAGGCGACGAGGGTGGCGACTTGGGGGTCGGAGTGCAGGCAGAGCTCGTTGAGGAGCTCGGGGCTGGCCTTGGGATTCTTGGCAAGGGCGATGCAGGCTTGCAGGTCGTGGGAGGTGGCAACGCGTTCAGCGATGTCTTGCTGGATGCTGGCGCTGGCGGCGAGGTAGCGTCTCACCTTGGCCGATGTATCCTGAGCGAGGATACGTTGGATGGCCGCCGGAAGATCGGGCTTCTGGGCGAGGTGGACGCGGTCCTCGATAGTGTCGGACTCGGCCAGCCAGAGCATTTCCGGGAGGGAGAGCGGGCTGCTGTCGAGGGCGGGGAAGCGTACGCTGGGGTGGGGCGAGTAGCGCAGGGAGTTGCGTACGGAGGCGGGAAATTTGTCGGCCCGGCGTTGGATGAGGGACTGCAGGACTTCGTCGTCGGAGTCGGCCCACATCTGGAAGAGCTCGGGATCGAGGTACTTGTTTTGCAGGAGAGCGGCCTTGACGAGGGCAGAGGAATCGCGGCTGAGGCAGTGGGCTACGTCGCCGTCGAGGTTTTCGCGTCCGGCGAGGGCGATCTTGACGGCGGGTTCGTCGTCGGTGGCGAGGATGAACTGCAGGTAATTGGGCAGGCTTGGGTTTTGGGCGATGGCCGCCCGAGCGAAGGGGGCCTCGTCTTGGGCGAGGGTTTGGCACTCCTTGGGGCTGAGGTTGGGATTGTTGGCGACGGCGATGCGTACGCTGGCGGAGGAGTGGGTGGCCAGCAGGCCGAGGGATTGGGCGGGGGTGCGGGGGTTGCTGGCGAGGGCGGTGGCAATGGCGACCTGTTTAGTCTTGAGGTCGGCGGCGATGCTTTGGGCCAGCTCGGAGGGAAGGAGGGGGTACTGGGCGAGGAAGAGGAGGTATTCCTCGTTGTCCGCGTATTCTGAATACAGGCTGCGCAGGGCAAAGCTGGAAATGGGCTTCTTGCGGGTGGCCTTGATGACCTTTTCAGGTCCGTGCTCTTCTAGGGCGTCGAGCAGGTCGTTGATGGAGAGAATGTCCATGCTAGGCGCGGTGAAGGAGGGGGTGAAGGGTGAGGGGGGATTTGCCCACGAAGGGCCACGAAGGGGCACGAAGAGGGGAGAGGGGTCCTGCAGTGCGGTCTGGACCAAGGTCCAACCCTACGGATGGGGTTGTGGGGGATCCTGCAGTGCGGGACGGGCAGTAAAGCCCGCGCCCTACGGATCGGGTTGTGGGGGAAACGCCCGCGGTACCGAGGAGCTCCTGCGACGACAAAGCGAAGCGCCCACGGCCGTGCCACATTGGGATCGGGTTGTTGCGGCGTGGCGCGAGCGCCAGCCCTACGTGGTTTGGGCGGCTCATTGTTGGAGGTCCTCCTGGGTGACGAAGACTTCGCGGGGGGTGGAGCCGTTTTGGGGGCCGATGTGGAAGCGGTCTTCCATTTCTTCGATGAGAGTGGCGGCGCGGTTGTAGCCGATGCGGAGGCGGCGCTGCAGGTAGCTGGTGCTGGCTTTTTGGGTCTCGGCCACGATGGCGAGGGCTTGCATGTAGAGGTCGTCGGCTCCGTCGGCGAGGGATTCGGCGGTGCCTTCGCTGGATTGGGTGAAGGAGCTGAGGTCGACGCGGTTGCGATCGGGTTGGGCGGCGGAGACGTGGGTGACGACGCGGGTGAGTTCTTCGTCTTGCACCATGGGGCTTTGGATACGGACGAGGCGGGCGAAGCCGGGCGGGTTGAAGAGCATGTCGCCTTGGCCGAGCAGGGACTCGGCGCCTTTGCAGTCGAGGATGGTGCGGGAGTCGACGATGGAGGAGACTTGGAAGGCGATGCGGGTGGGGTAGTTGGCCTTGATGACGCCGGTGATGACGTTGACGGAGGGGCGCTGGGTGGCGATGATGGTGTGGATGCCTACGGCGCGGGAGAGCTGGGCGATGCGGGCGAGGGAGGCTTCGGCCTCGCCTTTGGAGGTCATCATGAGGTCGGCCAGCTCGTCGATGATGACGACCATGAAGGGCATCTTGTCGAAGCCTTGGGCTTCGGCCTTGGCGTTGTAGCTGGCGATGTTGCGGACCTGCTTTTCGGCGAGGATCTCGTAGCGGTTCTCCATCTCCTTGACCACCCATTTGAGGAGGAGGACGGCGGTCTTGGGGTCGCCGACGACGGGGTGGATGAGGTGGGGGACTTCTTTGAAGAGTCCGAACTCGACGCGTTTGGGGTCGATGAGGACGAGCTCCAGCTCCGCGGGGGTGAACTTGTAGAGCAGGCTGACGATGAGGTTGCTCATGCAGACCGACTTGCCGGAGCCGGTGGCTCCGGCGATGAGCAGGTGCGGGGCTTTGGCGAGGTCGGCGACGATGATCTTGCCCTGGATGTCCATGCCGATGGCGAGCGGGATGGTCTCGCTGCCGTGTTGCCAGGCCTTGGACTCGAAGACGGAGCGCAGGCGGATGGGCAGGGTGTTGCCGTTGCCGATTTCCACGCCCACGAAGGGCTCGCCCGGGATGGGGGCTTGGATGCGGACGTTGGTTTGGGCGAGGTTGAGGGAAATGTTTTTTTGCAGGCCGGAGATTTTTTCGACGCGGACGCCGATGCCGGGGCGGATGCGGAACTGGGTGACGCGGGGGCCGACCACGGCGTCGTAGACCATGGCGTCGACGGCGAAGTTATCCAGCACGCCTTGCAGCTTGAGCTCTTGTTCCTCGAGGGTTTCGGGTGAAACGAGGATGGCGTCTTCGATGCTGGAGGCTTCGAGAAGTTCGAGAGTGGGCGTGTTGTAAGGTCCGGCGGGGATGGGCTCGGCGATGGGAGCGGTTGGCGCTTCGGGTTCTTCCTCTGCGGGCTCCGGTTCCTCGACAGGAGGGCGGCCGGCGAGCTGGGCTTGGGCACTCTCCAGCATGAGCTTGAAGCGGGACTCGCGTTCGGCGGCGAGGTCGGCGAAGTAGGCTTGGCGTTCCTCGCGGTCGCGCAGGGTGGCTTCGAGCTCGGCGCGCCACTTTTCGATTTGGCGGCGCTCGGCGGCCAGGGTTTCGCTTTCCAGCTGGGCGATGCGGACGAGGTCGTCGGGGAGGTCCTGGGTGTCGCTGCGAGAAGGGGAAGCGGGAGATGGGCTTTCGTCCTCTTCAGGCTCTTGTTGCTCTCCCGCCATGGTTTCGAGGAAGCGGCGTACGCCGTCTTTGACTCGTTTGATGGACTTCTGGGATTGCTTGGAGGGACCGGGCATCTTGGCTGTTGAAAGGGAAGCCGATGACGCTGTGGAAGCCGGGCGCGGATTCAAGGATTTGTTGCGGGAAATTTGAGGAGGGGCGGGGATGGGGGAGTTGCGGGACGGGCAGTAAAGCCCGCGCCCTACGGGAGCTGGATTTGGCCGGTGGCGATTTTGGCGATGGTGTCGGGGTAGAGCTGGTGCTCTTGCTCGAGGACGCGGAGCTGGAGGGTCTCGGGGGTGTCGCCGGGGAGGACGGGGACGCGGGCTTGTTGGAGGATGGGGCCTTCATCGTAGACTTCGTCGATAAGGTGCACAGTGGCGCCGGACTCGGTTTCGCCAGCGGCGATGACGGCGCGGTGCACGTGCATGCCGAACATGCCTTGGCCGCCGAATTTGGGCAGGAGGGCGGGGTGGATGTTGAGGATGCGGTTTTGGTAGCTGGCGAGGAGCTGGGGGCCGATCTTCTTCATGTAGCCGGCGAGGATGACGAGGTCGACTTGGGCGGCGCGAAGGGCGTCGAGGATGGCGGCGTCGAGATCGGCGGGATCGGGGTGGGTCTGGCCGTTGAGGACCCGGGCGGGCATGCCGGCTTTGGCGGCACGGTCGAGGGCGCCGGCTCCGGGATTGTTGCAGATGAGCAGGGCAGGGCTGGCGGGAATGCGGCCTGCGGCGCAGCCGTCGAGGATGGCTTGCATGTTTGAGCCGCCGTGCGATGCGAGGAATCCGAGTTTCATGGTGGAGGAGGTTTGAATTGTGATTTGGGAAAAGTGAAGGGCGAATGGCGGGGAATTTTTTTGCCTAGGAAGTTTGCTGAGGGTCGATAAGTTTTGAGGATGGGGCGGGGGATGTCGGAGGCGCTGCGATACTTTGGGGGATGGTTGGAGATAACTTGGATTCGCAGAGGGCGAAAGGCGAGTCGCGTCGGCATCGGGAGCTGAAGCGACTCTCGATGGAGTGGCTCAGGCTGCAGGGGTGTCGGGCGGCGGCGACGGAGGTGCGTTTGCCGCTTTCGCCGTATCGGGTGGACGTGGCGGGCTATCGGGCGTCGGGGCGAATGGGGGTGCTGGGTGAGACCTTCGCGCTGGAGTGCAAGCAGAGCCGGGCGGATTTCCTGCGGGATGCGAGTGTGGAGGGCGAGGCGCGGAGCGAGTTGGAGGGGGTGGCGGAGGAGGTGGAGCGCCTGCGTGGCTTGCTGCGGGTGCATTTGCCGGAGTGCCGGCAGGGCTTGTCCTTGTTCCGCGAATACGATGCTTACGATTTCGGGGATTTGCGGCACGAGCGGTGGAGGCGGCTGGTGTCGCGGCTGGCCTTGCTGGAGCGAAAGCTGGCGGATGGGGTGAAGTTTTCGCGGATCGCTCGCTATGGGGCGGCGAACTTTTGCTATCTGGTAGTGGAGGAGGGGGTGCTCAAGAACCTGGGGGAGGTACCGGTGGGATGGGGCTGCTTGGTGCGGGAAGAGGGGAGTTCCTTGCGTTTGGAAAGGGAGGCCGAGCGGCTGGTGAGCGAGGAGGCGGCGCGCTTGACGTTTTTGGAGAGAGTGGCCGCGAGGAAGGGGTGGAACCCGTCCCTCCAGACGCTACCTGTGGATCGCGACCGAGGTCGCTCCTGCTAGGCGATGAAGTGGGCGGCGATGGCGATGGCGCCGGCGGCGAAGCAGTAGTAGGCGAAGTAGATGAGCTTCCCACGGGTGACGATGGAGATCATCCACTTGCATGCGAGCACGCCGGATATGAAGGCGGCGATGGCCCCGGCGAGCAGGGGCAGGGGAGCGACGACGGAGTTGGCCATGCCGCCGTCGAGGATGTCCTTGCAGTTGGCCCCGATGATGGGGATGAGGACCATGAGGAAGGAGAAGCGGGCGACCTTGCTCTTGTCCACGCCGAGCAGCAGTCCGGTGGCGATGGTGGATCCGGAGCGGGAGATGCCGGGCATGACGGCGATGGCTTGGGAAATGCCGATGATAATCGCTTTCTTGAAGGTGACGGGGCCGCCTTCTTTGGGGGAGTAGTAGGTGAAGGAGAGCAAGGCTCCAGTTACGAGCAGCATGCAGCCGACGAGCAGGACGTTGCCGGTGAAGAGGCTTTCCACTTCTTCCTTGAAGAAGAGGCCGACGATGACGACGGGGATGGAGGACCAGAGCAGCATGGCGATGTATTTCTTCGATTCGTTCCAGTCGGTGGAGAAGAGTCCGCGCAGCAAATCGAGTATATCTCGCCAGAAGATCACCATGGTGGAGAGCACGGTGGCTCCGTGCACCACGACGGTGAAGGTCACGTCTTCGGTGGTTTCGATGCCGAGGATGGCTTTGCCGAGCTCGAGGTGTCCGCTGCTGCTAACGGGGAGGAATTCGGTGAGGCCTTGGATGATGCCGAGGAGGATGGCTTCGAGAAGGGACATGGTGCTAAGCGGTGAAGTTGGAAGGAGGAGGATGGAAGGTTGTTTCGGCTACTGTATTCCTATCTTGAGAGGAGTTGGCGAGTCATTTGCTCGGCTTGGGCTGCATAGCTGGCGCCGAAGAGGTAGAGGTGGTTGAGGCAGTGGTAGAGGTTGTAGAGCGTCTTTCGCCGCTCGTATCCGGAATCCAATGGCAGCTTCTCATGGTACGCTTGGTAGAATTTTTTGGGGAAGCCGCCAAAGAATTCGGTAAACGCGATGTCAGCTTCGCGGTCGCCGTAGTAGCTGGCGGGGTCGTAGATGAAGGGGCTGCCGTCGCTGGAGAAGGAGACGTTGCCGGACCAGAGGTCGCCGTGCAGCAGGCTGGGGTACGGCGTGTAGTTTTCGAAAAAGGAGGGAATGGCTTCCAGCAGCTGTTCAGCGTGTGGCAACTCGTAGCCGCGTCTGGCGCAGAGGGCTAGTTGGTGCTGGATGCGGCGCTCGCGGAAGAATTCGGGCCAGGCCTGGGAGCGGGGATTGGGTTGGGGGGTGGCTCCGATGAGGTTGTTTTCCTGCCAGCCGAAGTGGGGTTGTTCGATTTTGTGGAGCTGGGCGAGTTGGTGGCCGAGCGTTTCCCAGTTGCCGGATTGCGAGGAGCGGGCTTCGATGTATTCGAGGATCAAGTACGATTGGTTTTCGCCTTCGATGGCATCGATGACCTCTGGCACGCTAACCGTCTGTGTGGCAGCAAGCTCGCGCAGGGCATTGGCTTCAGAGGCGAAGGCGGGGAGGAAGGATTTGTTGTTTGCTTTGACGAAGTAGCTTGGGCCGTCGTTTCCTTGTATGCGGTAGGCGTCGTTGATGCAGCCGCCTCCGATCGATTGTTGGGATTCGATGGTAAAGGGGCGTCCTGAGTGCTCGGATAGGGCGGCTTCTATGAGGTGGCGGTCGGACAATTTCTATTACGTTGGTGGCGTGGTGGATTGGGAATCTAAGATCGCGAGGCAAGCACGCTTCCACAGATTGTTCGCGACCAGGGTCGCTCCTACTTCTCGATTTGATTGATAATTTGCTGGCAGCCGTCTTCGAGGAGGTCGAGCACGTGTTCGAAACCCTGGGCGCCTCCGTAGTAGGGGTCGGGAACTTCAGTATCCGAATATTGGATGCAGAAATCGCAGAAACGTTTGATCTTGTGGTGGTTTTCGGGGGTGGAGATGCGTTCTAGGTCGGCGAAGTTTTCGTTGTCCATCGCGAGAACGAGATCGAAGCGATCGAGGTCTTGGGGAGTGACCTGGCGGGCGGAGCCGGTCATGGGCAAGCCGCGTTTGCGGCCGGCGGCGCTCATGCGCGGGTCGGGAGGGTTGCCGGTGTGGTATCCGATGGTGCCGGCGGAGTCGCAACGAACCTTGTCGCTTAGCCCTGCGTCTTCGAGCAGCTTTCTCATTACGTTTTCGCCGGAGGGCGAGCGGCAGATGTTGCCCATGCAGACGAAAAGGATGGAGGTGATCGGTTTTGCTTCAGCCATGAGGGGAGGAATAGGAATTGGCTGGAGGGGAGCAATGGGTTTTTTGGGTATCGGGCGACCTGTGGCGTATCGATTTTGATCATGAAGCGCGGACGAGGTGGCGCCGAGCGTAGCGACACGATCACCTGTCCCTCCAGATACTGAGTCCTCTGAGAGGGTGGCCGCTACCTTGCGTATCGTGAAATAGAATTTTGCGTTGCTGTCGCTTCAGCTTCGTGATTAGGTTTTTATCTATGATCGATGCCATTAAGAAAGTGATGCTCGCTGGGGTTGGCGCCGCGGCGATTAGTACGGAGAAGGCAGAAAAGGCCCTGAATGAATTGGTCGAGAAGGGGAAGCTTTCTGCGACCGACGCGAAGGAAGCGGCGAAGAAGATCGCCGACGAAGGCAAGCAGGAGTTCGAGGAGGCTTCCAAGTCTCTGGAGGATCGCTTCGACTCGATGCTCAAGAAGCTGGGGCGTGGTCAGGCCGAGCGTATCGAAAGCTTGGAGACGAAGCTTGCCGCAGTGGAAGCGAGGTTGGCTGCTCTGGAGAAAGAGTCGCCTGCCAAGGTCGCCGACTAGTCTATTCTGTTACGAACTTGAATCTCTCTTGTCACGCCGTGGGTCGCTCGTAGTCCACGGCGCCCTCTCCCTGCATACCCAGATCCTGTCCCTATGTCATTAAAGCCATTCGAGTTCATCGCCAATGCAGTGAGAGCCAAGGAGATCGTCACGGTTTTGGCGCGGTATGGCTTCGCGGACCTCCTGCAGAAGCTGGATCTCCCGCCACGTTTGCTGAGCGCCCTTGGCAAGATCGCTCCTCACAAGCGCAGCCAGTGGGAGCGATTGCGGATAGTCATGGAGGAGCTGGGGCCGACCTTTATCAAGTTTGGCCAGCTGCTGAGCATGCGTCCGGATGTCGTTCCCGAACCGCTTATCAAGGAGCTCAGGAAGCTGCAGGAGAAGGTACCTCCCGTATCCTTTGAGCAGATACGCCCGATTTTGGAGGAGGGCTTGGGGCAGGACTATCATGCGGTTTTTTCGGAATTCGATGAGGAGGCGATTGCGGGAGCCTCGATGGCGCAGGTGCATCGAGCCCGCTTGGCTTTGACGGGGGAGTTGGTAGCGGTCAAGATCCAGCGCCCTGCCTTGGAAAAGGTGATCGATGCGGATTTCGACATTTTGATGTGGCTGGCAAAGCAGGCCCATGAGCGGATCGAGGATCTGAGACCGATTAACTTGCCGGACGTGATCGAGACGATGCGCGACGGTTTGGAGCGCGAGCTCGACTTTCGCCGGGAGGCGCGGGGGCTTTCGTTCTTTTCCCGTCGCAATGCCTATCCGGAGGAGGTTTGCGCGCCCAAGATATTTGAGGACATCTGCTCTCGTCGCGTACTCGTGATGGAGTGGGTGGAAGGTCGCCGGCTGGAGTCGATCGTTCCAGGCAGCGAGGAGGGGAGGCGTCTCTCGCAGGTGGGAGCCCGCTCCATGTTCCACCAAATCATGATCAGCGGCTACTTCCATGCGGATCCACATGCGGGGAATATCCGCGTGTTGCCGGACGGGAAGCTTTGTTTCTTGGATTGGGGCGCTACCGGGCAGCTGACGCAGCGGATGCGTTATGGCTTGGTGGATCTTTTTCGGGCCTTCGTGAAGGCGGATGCGGAACAGGTGACGCGGATTGGCATCAACTTGGCGGATACCGGCGAGTCGATCGACCGTCGTCGCATGGAGCGCGACGTGAATCTGGCGATCCGCGAGCACTACAACGCGGATACGGGGGAAGGCGATGTCGGGCGGGCCATCTTAAGTCTGTTGTACGTGTTTGGCCGCAACGGGGTGGATCTTGCTGGGGACTATTCTCTTATGGCCAAGGCTATCCTTTGTGTGGAGGAGACGGGGGCGACCTTGGACGAGTCGTTTAACTTGAAGGATGAGTTCGAGCCCGTGCTCAAGCGGCTGGTGAAAGAGCGTCGCAACCCTAAGCGGATGGCCGAGTCGTTTCGCGACAGCGTTTTGTTGGGACTGGAGCAGCTGCAGGGGATGCCGGAGGAGGCGTTGCGGATTCTCAAGAAGATCGAGAAGGACAATCTCAAGATCAATCTCCAACACCGAGGTCTGGAGGATTTGGACGATGCGATCAGCGATGCCAGCAACAAGATTACCTTGGGTATCATCATTGGTTGCTTGTTGGTGGGGTCTTCTCTGATCGTGACTTCCAATGTTCCTCCGATTGTATTTGGATTTCCGATACTGGGAATCGTGGGATACGTCTTGTCTTTCTTGTTGGGACTGTACGTGGCCTTCGATATTTTGCGCGGTCGGCCTAAGTGAATTGTTTTAGAGGCATCTGAATGGTGCGGGCGTGGTTTTGATCTTGCAGCGCGGCGTGGCGCGAGTGCCAACCCTAAGGTAAGCAGCGCTACGGTTTTGATCCTGCAAGGCGGACGGGGTGGAACCCGTCCCACCAGATTTTTCTTTTCTCCGGCGGCGGGGTGGGCTTTGTTCGGGGCCATGTCTAGCGCTCCCTTCATCTACGTTTCCGGTCCCGACGATTACTTGGCCAGTCGCATGGCTAAGGATATTTGGGCGGAGGTGAAGAAGGATGTGACGGATGACTTTTCGATCGAAGTGATCAGCGGGCAGGCGGGCAAGGTGGACGAGGTGGCGGATGCGGTGAACCGTTTTCGCGACGCGACCCAAACCTTGGGGCTTTTTGGCGGTCGCCGCGTCGTTTGGCTGAAGGACGTGACTTTTATCGCGGACAATCAGGTCGGTCGGGCTGAGGGCACGGTCAAGCTTTGCGAAGATCTACAGGAAGTGCTGGAAGCAATCAATCCCGACGAGGTTGGAGTCTTGATCTCGGCGTCTCCGGTAGACCGGCGCAAGCGGTTCGCCAAGTTTTTGGAGAAGACGGGCGACTACCGTCCGTCAGGGGGCATGGACTCCAAGGGCGGCGGGGTGGAAACCTTGGTGGCTGCTTTGAATCGCGAATGCGAGGCGATGAAGGTGACGATCGCCCGAGACGCGGTGGAAGTTTTGATCAGCAAGGTGAACGGCAACTCTCGTCTCTTGATCGAGGAGACCCGCAAGCTGGGGACTTACTTGGGCGAACCGGGCAAGCAGATTACCAGCGCTTTGGTCGAGGAGCTGACTCCAAACTTTGGCGAAGGCGACTTCTTCGAATCGACCGAGGCGTTTTTCGCCCGTGACATCAACTGGACGCTTTCGGCCTTGCGGCGTCACTTTTTCAGCGGCAACGACGCCCGTCCGGTCATTGCCTCATTGCAAAACAGAAACCGATTGCTGATCCAGCTGAGGGCTTTGATTGACGGCGGCGAGATCACGGCGAGCGGGTCAAGCATCAGCAAGCCGATGTTCGAGCGGGCGGCCGCCAAGTACGCTTCGTTCTACGACGGTTTGAAGACGAAGAGCGGCTACAACGTTTTCACGCAAAACCTTTGGTACATGGGCAAGTTGATCAGCTCGGGAAAGTTTCCTCCTTTGAAGGCTTTGATCGACCACCAGCTGGAGTTTATTCGGGCTTTTGAGGAAATAGTGGAACGTCCCAACGAGCAGGAGGAGGCCTTGCGGGCCATGGCGATTCGCTGTCTGGCGTAGGATGGGGTTAGACGCCCGCGGAGCGGCCGTCCCACCACTGAGAGGGAGAGGGTCCCACCCGGGGCGACTGCTGTGGCAAAGATAAGTCAGCGAGGCGCTGGGGCCCCGAACTGCTTTTGGTACATCTGTTCCAGCTGAGCGATTTCCTTGGGGCGGATGCGGGCTTGATTGCGGACTTGGGCGAACCATTGGTCGGCGGCTTGGCGATCGGAGCGTAGGATGGAGTCGAAGACCATGGTGGAAAGGACCACTGGGTGGTTGGGCTCGCGGGCGAGGGCTTCGCTCATTTGGGCCATGCCTTCTTCGAGGCGATCCTGGCTTATGTAGGCTTGGGCCAGTTCGATGTAGCCGACGGCCTCGTGGGGGCGCAGCTCGATCGATCTTTTAAAATACGGGAGCGCTTCGTCGAAGCGTCTGAGGGCGAGCAGGGCTTTGCCTTTTTCGATGTTGAGGGAAGGGGAATTGGGAGCTGCTCGCAGGGCCGCGTCCAAAGTTCGCCGCACGAGGGTGGGGCTTTGGCGACGTTTAGCGATCTCTATGAGGGAAAGCCATGCGTCAGCGTGCGTAGGCTGGAGCTCGACGCAGCGTCGGAAGTGAGGCTCTGCCTTGTCGATGTCGTCGAGGCTGAGGTAGATGCCGCCAATCTGGTATTGGAGGGTGGGGTTGTCGGGTTCGAGGTCGACGGCTTTCCTTATGTAGCGGAGTCCTTTGATGACGTCGCCCTGATGAGCGACCCATCCACCGGCGATAGAGACTTGGTAGGCATCGTAGCAATCGTCCATCAGGGAGAGGGACCAAGGGTCGGGGATGTCGGCATAGCTGCCCCATTCCATCTGCTGCAGGACTCGGTTTTCGAGGTTTGGGAGGTTTAGCTTTTTGTAGACGTCACCGAGAAGGTCGGCTCCGATTTGGAAGTTGGTCTTCTGCACGGCTTTCTCCAAGTGGGTTCTCGCGAGGGAATAATCTTCCTTTGCGATGGCCACGCGGGCGAGGCCGACGAGGGCGTAGGCGTTTTCTGGGTCTTTGGAAAGGGTTTCGCTATAGACGCTGTCTGCTGCTTCGAACTTATTTTGTTTGAGTAGCGTATCTCCAAGGCGGATACGGGCTGGGATGTAGTCGGGAGCGAGGTCGATAGTCTTCTGGAAGAGAGGGGTCGCCTCTTCTAGTTGTCCGTATCCTGCCAGGATGCGACCAAAGTGGTACTGCCAAGTCGCTTCGTTTGGTTCCGCGAGGACGAGGGTGGCGTAGCATTGCCATGCTTCTCGGGTGTAGCCGTTTGCGTGGTAGAGGCGGCTGAGCTCGGCGAGTCCTTCTATGGGTTTTGGGCCATCTTTTGCTTGTGTGGTTGCGATTTGGATACGCTCTAGGAGCTCGCTGTTTTCTATCGTGCTGGGAATCTCGGGAGTGGCGTCATGGACGAGGGCTGCGGTTTTGGCCGACTTTTGCCAGAGCAGGAATCCAGCGGCGATGCCTGCAAGGACGAGGGCGATGGGGATCAGTTTTTTCAAGGGAGAGTTGGTTTGGGTATTGGGATTACTGCGGGCGCCAGATCATGAAGCGGCTCATGCGTTCGTAGGGTTCGTAGGCGTGCATGCCTCCGGAGACGATGCCGTAGCGGCCATCGCCGTCGAAGTCGCCGACGTCGATGCTGAGGAGTTGGATGGGGTCGTGGGCGAGCACGATTGACTGGAAGTTCATGCGGCCGTCGTTCTCGTAGAGCATGAGTGACTCTGCTTTGGGATTGGCCCAGTCGTTGAAGCTGGAGAGGGCGAGTACGTCCATGTCGCCGTCTTGGTCGATGTCGACGGTTACGGGGGAGTAGGCTCCGCCCAGGTCGGCGATACGGTGGTACTTGAAGAATCCGGAGCCCATGTTTTCCAGCCATTGCAGGCCGTGCCAGGGGCGCGGGCCGGGAACAGGGTTGGGGCCGAAGCCGTCGCCATTTGTGAATACAAGGTCAGGCTTTCCGTCGCGGTTGAGGTCGGCGGACGTCATTCCAGAGATGGCGTAGTCGTCGTTGGTGGAGCCCCAGATCGCTCGGTTCTTCTTGAAGCCGCCGTTCCCGTCGTTCTCGAAAAGGTGAATTTCTTCCCATTGCTGCGAAACCAAGGCGGCGAAGTCGAGCCAGCCGTCGCCGTTGTAGTCGTCGATGGTGACGTTAATAGTGCCGGAGAGTTGGAGGACGGTTTCGGATTCGAAGTTCCAGTTGCCGAGGTTGCGCATCCAGCGGACTTCTCCTTGGTCGTATCCAAATTGTCCTACAACGAGGTCGAGATCGCCGTCCTTATCCAGGTCGGCAGCCCGGGCGTCGGTGACGCGATCGACGTTTTCCAGGAGGATGCGTTGGGTAAAGTTTTGCGAGCCATCGTTTTCCAAGACCATAAGGGTGCCGATCTTGTCGTTGTTGGGGAAGACGATATTCATGCAGGAGACGAGTACGTCGAGATCGCCGTCGGCGTCTAGGTCGTAGACTTCGGCGTGGACCGGGGCCTGAGCTTGCGTGGCTATTTTTATTTCCTGGAAGCTGCCGTCCTCCCTTTGGCGCAGCCAAACGACCTCGCTGTCCTTCGCTTCGCAGCCAATGGCGTCGAGGCGGCCGTCTTGGTCCAGATCCACGGCCCGCACGTGAGCGACCCAGGGGCGACGGTCGCCGATGGGGTCGCCGATTTCGTTCCCGTCGAAGCGTGCGAGGTCGACTTGGGTAGTGGCCTTTGGCGGTGGCGGCAGCTTGAGGTCGTCCGGGGAAGGGGCGCAGGCTCCGAGGAGTAGCGAGAGGGTTGCGAGGCTGGCAAGGTAGGGGCTTCTATTCATGGGGAAGGGGGATGCTGTAGGATGGACGGTTAAGTGTGAATGGAGAACTCGACTTTTTTTTCGGCTCCTGCACGGCGGACGGGGTGGCGTCGGAGCTTCCAGCTTTGGGATAGTGTCGAAAGGGGGTGGGCGCTTTGCATTTTTTTGATCTGTAGGGATCGGTTTAAAGGGTTGGCGCGGCCGTTGCTATACTCGGGGTGCTGGAAGAACGAATCTTTCAGAGAAACTAAAACCAAGTGAAAGGACATCTAATGAGTACGCACGCAGTCAAAGGGACCACAGCAGTAAACGGCATTTCCACCGTTGCGGCCCGACAGGCGAGCGATCTCAAGGACTCCTTGAAGCGACAACTGATGGGATTGCTGGACGCGACGATGCGCGAAACGTGGCTGCCCATGGGATTCAGGGTTTTGGTCGTACAAGACTTTCCGGCCATGCGCCGTATGCTCGAGCGCGGAAGCTTCCGCAGCGCGACCTTTCGCTCTTACGTCGACCATCTCCTTGAGGAGGCCGAGCCGTACCGAGTGTTTTCGAAGCGCTCTGCAGCGCTTCACGCCTTGCGCGGTCTTCAAGCGGACTTAGTGACCGCTGAGCTTGCTGCTTAGGAACGTGTATTAAAATTTCAGTTACGGGGTATAGTGGGTCGTGGTGCTGATGTGGCGCCGCGGCCCATTCTGTTTACGAGGAGAATCGCTTGACGAGCACGCTCCCACGGCGAGGGAGAGCAACGTCTCAGAATTTTCCGTTGAGCGACTCGTTGTATCCGGTGAGTTCGGTGTAGCCGAGGCCGATGCTTCGACCGTTTTCGTCGAAAACCTGGCAGGCTCCTTCCCAGTAGACGAAGTCGCCGATTGAGCCGGAGAGTTCTTGGTCGTCGGCGTAAGGGCGAACGGTCAGTTTCCGGTCTTCCCAGGAGATTGCGTACTCCACTGGGTAGGCGGCGCCGGAGTGGGGACTTTGCCACAAGCGGGTAGGAGTCCACTGGAAAGCGCTGCCGGTGAACTCGGTTTTCTCGCCCTTAGGGGAAATGAGGGTGAGCCGAGAGTTGGGATCGACGGCCCCGTCTTGGCGTCTCATGACGTAGGCCATCAGCTCGCTACCGTCGTCGAGGATGAGGCTGCTCCAGTTCCAGCCGATTTGCTCGGAACTGAGCTGACTTGAGCTGAATTCGTGGTCCATCCAAGCGAGACCGGTGAGCGGCGTCTCCGATTGGTTGTTTTTGAGCGTTCCGGACACTTCGAGGCGAGTGAAGGTAACGTAGTAGCTGGCGGCTCCGGGCTCGTCTCCCTTTTTGGAATAGCCGTTTTCCCCGAAGAGCGTCTTGGGTTTAGCGGGGAGCAGCTTGAGTTCTAAGACGCCGACGTCCTGCAGCGAAAAGCGGGTTTTCATTTCCTCGCTCTCGGGGTTTGTCATCCGCAGGTACCAGTTGCCGTTGTACAGATCGAGGGCGCCGACTTTGGCAGCGGCGTTCCAGTCGTCCGAATTCAGTCGCTCTTCGTGGAGGAACTCGCCCGATTGCTTGTCGACGATGGCGGCGTGGGCGAGGTAGACCTGCTCGGCGGGAGCGGTAGGTTTCTCCTTGCTGGCGGAGCGGAAGAAGGTGATTTGAAAACCGAGGTCCCGATCGTCGGCGGTGAGGTGGCCGGTGATGTACCACCACTCCGTTTTGAAGTCAGGGTGACTGCCGTGGTCGCGAGGGAATTCCAAGGGCGTGTTGGGGCGAGCGATGGCGAAGCCCGTTTCGGTTTCGACCGGGAAGGGAGTCGCGGCCTGCGAGTACACGAGGGCAATCGCTGCGATGAGCGCTGAAACGAGTGACTTCATTCTTCTGCTAGGGGTGGGAGCTTAGCGGACCAGCGTCCTACGAAGTAGGAAACGATACCCGCTCCGGCAGCGGTCAATAGGCCAAGCCCGAGCATGGTGTTCCAAGGAATGGATACGGTAAGGGTCCAGCCGAAGGACTGCTTGTTTATGAGGAATACGAGCGTGAGGCCGAGCAGGCAACCGAGGAGGAGGCCGGATAGGATGCCTAGCAGGGCGAGAGCGACCCCTTCCCAGAGGCTGGAGAGGGCGATCGATCGCAGGTCGAAACCGATACGTTGCAGGGTCCCAATTTCGCTGCGGCGTTCGATGAGCAGTGACGCGAGCATCGAGCCCAAGCCAACTACGGAGATGAGCAAGCCGATGCCTTCCAAAGCATAGGTGATAGAGAAAACGCGGTTAAAAATGCGCAGGGTCTCTTCGCGCAGCCAGCGATTGGTCATCACGAAGAGGGCAGGATGGGCTTCCCTCAGCTCGCGGGCGTAGCTGTCGATTTCCTGAGGGGCTTTCAGATGTAAGGCGACGGCGCTGGGGCGTGTTTTTCCTGTGATGTTCTGGAAAAGCTCCTTGTCGATGCCGAGACTTCCATTCTCGTTTCCGTAGTCCGCGATGATTCCGATGATGCGAAGCTGCAGCGGTCCTTGGCGCGTCGGTATTTCGACGCGGTCCCCTACCTTTTTCTGGAAGCGGCTGGCGAAGGCTTCGTTGACCGTAGCGGTGTCGCCACTTTTCAAGTCGAGTAGATTGTCGGGGCGTTCGATCCAAGTGGTGTGGTCGATTCGGTGTAGGTAGTCGGTGTCGAAGCCGACTAGTTGTGTCGGTAGGTTTTGGATACGGGTACTATCCCGATAGATTACGCCGATGTCGCTCGTTCGTTCGTTGTTTCTCAAGGATTCGATGATTTCCTTTCGAATGCCAGGGATATCGTGCGATGCGCTGACGGACTTCGGACGGATGAACAGGTCCGCTTGCAGCGTGCTCCCAATCCAGGAGCGCACGGTCGACTCGAAGCTGCCAATGAGGAAGATCATGGACGCGGTCATGCCAACGGACAGGATAACCCCGGCGAGCGCGAGTCGGTGTCGCGTGACGGGCAAGCGAAATTGGGAGAGCGCGAGCCGGAGGCTTGCGTAGCGATTTCCCAGGCTGTTGCAGAGTTGGCCCAGGGATTCGAGCGTCAGGCAGGCGAGGCTGGCTACGAGGCCGATGAGGAGGACGGCAAGGGCGTAGCCGCCGACTGGGATGGCGTGTCCGTTCGCAGCTCGAACAGGAGGTATCAGGTAGGCAACTACGGAAAGGAAGGCGAAGATGCCAGAAGCAATCCAGTAGGAAGGTCTTGAGTAGCTCGATCGGTGGTTCCCTTGGCGGATGGTTTCCACTACCGGAGATTTTGCTGCCTGGCGAGCTGGCCACCAGCCGGCGGCGATACAGAATACGATGGTCAGAGACCAGGCCAGTCCAGCCTCTGCGAATGAGTAGCGGTGATCGATAGAGCCAGCGTTATAATAGAGCGTGTTGATGGTTTGCCCGACCATTTTGGTAGACAGGCGGGCCATTAGGTCGCCTAGCAGAAGGCCGAGTCCGCCACCGAGGAATCCGACGAGGCAGGCGTCTGCGAACCAAAGGAGTCGTGTCAATCTTGTGGATACGCCCAGAGAGTGCAAAGTAGCCACTTCTGCCTGGCGGCGGGCGACAGTGCTGTCCATCGCTTGGAAAACAAGGCATATTGCCACCAGCAGGGAGAGCACGGAGAGGGCTCGCAGGTTCATGCGCAAGGCGAGGGTCATGGTTGCTCCTGTCGCTTGGCGTTGGCTTTGGGACTCGACGACCCAAGTGCCAGGATTGGCTTTTTCCAGATGACTGATGGCCTGTTGAATCTCAGTGTCGGAGCGGTCTTCTTCGCTCCAGACAATGTCGACGCGATTCGCGTGCAGTGGCTTTCCGAGCAATTCGCTGAGGTCTCGCCAATCCATGATGAGGACGTTGGAGGCGACTTGGCGTTTGTCCTCCGGTTGCGGAAGTTCGCCGACCCAAGGCAGGTTCACAAGCCTGTCCTCTACGAAAAGGGCGAGGGTACTGGAGGAGTCCCAGCTGTAGGCCCTTGAGGTTTCCGCTTGGGCGTAGACTCCGCGAGGTCGCTCCAATGGTCCCGAGGGCTGGCTCGGATCCGTGGAAAGGAAGGTTGTTTCGGATCCGTGCCGCAAGAGGAAGTTGGAGGCGGCCAGCAAGTCCATGCCGACGAGGGTGAAAACGGAATCTTCAGCGGCGAGGTCGGGGCGGTCGTTGAGTCGAGCGCTGCTCACGACCTGAGGAACCAGGGTTGCCTCCGTATCGAGCAAAGCGATACGGATGGAACGCAGATCGTCCAAGGAGAGGTCGCCGAGAGCGGGCGTGACTACCAGTTGGCTCTGCCCGGAAACGGTTTGGGCGAAGCGGTCGAAGCTTTGGGTGGAAGCTCGATTGGCAAGTCCGATCGCCAGGAACGCTCCGCAGCCGAGGGCTACGATGGAAACCAGCAACAGCAGTTTCAGCCAGTGGTGTATCCAGTAGCGCACGCCGAAGCGCCAGAACAGGCTAGCGAAAAGCGAGAGGGTCATCGAGAGGCGTCAGGGTGAGCGGTTTCGCGGAGAACGCCGTCGGCAAGGTGGAGTTGGCGTTGGCAGATGCTCGCGGCTTCGTCGCTATGGGTAACCATCAGGAGCGCGGCGCCTTCCTCGTCGGTGAGCTCTTTGAGGAGCTGGAGCACAGATTCGCCGGAGCGGCTATCGAGATTTCCTGTCGGCTCGTCGGCGAAGAGGACGGGAGGCCGATGGGCGATGGCCCGGGCGATGGCGACGCGTTGCATCTCCCCGCCCGAAAGGGCGGCGGGGAAGGCGTCGGCCCGGTGGCTGATTCCCATGCGCTCGAGCAGCGCTGAAACCCGCTCGTTCCGTTGCGGGCTGGCTTGGCCTAAGAGTTGAAGGGGCAGTTCGATGTTTTCCCGAGCGGTAAGGGTGGGAAGCAGGTGAAAGAACTGGAAGACGGTACCGATTTTGCGACGCCGGATTTGAGCAAGGGCGTTGCTGTCCAGTTTGTCAATGCGCTCGCCGGCGAGCCAGACGCGTCCGGAGTCGGCCGGCATGACGCCGCTCAGGCAGTGCAGGAGCGTTGACTTGCCTGAGCCGGAGGCTCCGAGGAGAGCGAGACGTTCACGCGGGCGAAGCTCCAGGTCGATCTCGGAGAACAAGGTACGTTTGCCGAAGGCCTTTTGAAGCTTTTCGCAGCGGAGGGGAGGTGATTCGCTCATTGTTCGGAATGCTTGCTTGAACTAAGCATGAATAAAGTAAAACCGAGGGATTTCGGGATGTTTTTGCATTAGTTTCGGCCCGACTGCACGTTTGAATTAGAAATGGATCGTTCGGGATTCGTTTTTTGGGCTAACTTATGAGAACGAGCAATAACTGCGAAAATTTGGTGGGGAGGCGAGCGCGAAGCCGGTTGATGCGCCTCGGCGTGTCCCTCTTCGGCTTGTTGTTCTACTGGCAGTCCTCTGGCGGCGACGCCCCGATAGCTTCCTTGGAAAGCCTGCAGTGGAAAAATCGGGTGGTGGCGTATGTGGTTTCGTCGGAGTCGGAAGCCGCCGCGATGAGGACGGCGGTGGAGCGATGGTCGGTGGAACTGGCGGACCGCGACATGTTGCTGGTCAACTTGGGCGAAGTCGAGGTGCTCACTGAATTCTCTCGATCCATCGGGCGGGAGGAGCGCGAGCGATGGCGCCAGATCTGGGACTTAGATCTCTCGAGCGAGCAATTCGTTTTGGTTGGGAAGGATGGAGGAGCCAAGGCCTTTCAGCGAGGGAAATTAGATTTGCCAGCGTTATTCGACCGAATTGACGCGATGCCGATGCGGGCCGCTGAACTGAGGGCGCGCCGGAGGGAGGCGCGACCCGAATGAGTTCTTCCGCAGGCAAATCCTCTCGCGGCCAAAGCCAGTGGTTGAAGTCTGGATACGGATCGGCAGAGGTCGGGTTGGTGTCGATGGAGGTTATGTTGCAGGTCTACCTCCTGGAACTGTACGTCTCCGCCGGCTTGAGTCCGGCTCTAGCAGGCACAGCGTTGGCTTTAGCCGTGGTTTGGGATGCGGTTAGCGATCCGCTGATGGGATTGATTTCGGACCGGACGACTGCGGCAACCGCGCGGGGGAAACGACTTTGGTACGTGTTGCTGGGAGCTCCGTTCATGTCAGTCTCTTTCCTCTATCTTTTCTCGCCAGACGCTCAGGCGAGCGAATCGCTTCTATTCTGGCAGCTTCTTGGGTGGTATTTGATTTTGAATACGGCGATCACGATGGTGGTGGTTCCTTACCTGGCCCTGATAAACGATTTGGCGAAAGACGCCCGCGAGCGGGCGGGGTTTTTCGGGTGGAGGTTGGTTTTTAGCGGAGGAGGCCTTATATTGGGTCTCGCCATTCCTGCTGTCTTGGCCATCGCCGCGGGCGAGTCCCTGGAGAGTGGCGACCGCGAAGCGTTGCTGGAAAACCGTAGCGAGTCGTCGCTTTGGATTGCGGTCGCAGCTCTGTTTTTCGTCGTCGTGGCCATGGCCACGGTTTGGACGGCTTCCGGTAGTGCCCGAGCGGATACGTTTGGTGGGGCTTCCCGTTTGATGGACGCTTTTAAGTCGGCCTTCCGTTCCCGTGGGTTTCGATTCGTGGTAGCGGCCTTTATGTTTATTGCCATGGGCAGAGCGGTGAATGGCAGCTTGGCGCTTATCTTCTACAAGGGGACGCTGGGGTTCACCGACCAGCAGGTCGCCCTAGCTCTGATGGGCCTGTCGGTAACGGTCATGGCTGCCACGCCGGCGTGGGTGCACTTCGGCGGGCGTTTCGGAAAATTGCGCTTGTCGCTGTACGGGGCCTTGGGGTTGACGGTATTGACGGCGGTGGCTTACCCGCTAATGCCGCCGCAAAGCGTGGGGCCGGTGCTGCTGGTAGTCGTGATCGGAGGATTGGTGGCGTCCAGCGTGGTCTTGTTGGAAGCCCTCTTTTCTGACGTGGTGCAGGAGGATGGAGACGACTCCCAGCTTTCGCTCGGCGGAGCTTATTACGGACTTTGGCGAACTGCCACCAAGATGGCCCGGGCGGGTGGGCTGGCGGTTTCCGGGGCGTTCCTGTGGAGCATTGGATTCGAGGAAGGCGGCGGCGAGCAGTCCGACGGGGTCTACCGGGCGGTCGCCTGGGCCTTCGGTCCGGGAGTGGCCGTGTTTTTCGCAGGAGGGACCTGGGTGCTCTGGAGCATGCGGCAGAGAGGAATTTTGACGAAAGGAGACAAGGAATGAAAAGCAAGGGAACGTATGTGGTAGTCGGTGGTAACGGAGCGATCGGTGGCGCGCTAGTGGAGCGATTGGCTCGAGCGGGGCACTCCGTGGTGGCGGCCGTGCGCGATGAGGAGGAGGCGCGGAAGAACCCGAAGCTTGAGTCGGCCCGCTTGTTTGAGATGGATGCGACTGACTGGGAAGCGTATCCGAATTTGTACGACGACGCGGAGGAGGCGTTCGGGCAAATCGATGGTCTAGCTGTTTGCGTGGGATCGATTCTGCTGAAACCGGCTCACCTGACGAGCAAGGCGGAATTCGAGTCTGTGATGGAAATAAATCTATCCACCTGTTTCGCGGCGATTCGTTCGCTCGCCAAGCGATTGATGAAAACAGGTGGCTCGATTGCCCTTTGCTCGTCCGCGGCGGCACGACACGGTTTTCCGAATCATGATGCGATTGCGGCTGCCAAGGCGGGAGTGATTGGTTTGACCCTTTCGGCGGCGGCGACTTACGCGAGCTACGGGATTCGCGTAAACTGCGTGGCGCCAGGCTTGGTGTCGTCCAAGATGTCGGATCCGATCGTGGGCAACGAGATGGCTTTGAAGGCCTCGCAAGCGATGCATGCGATGGGGCGGATCGGCGAGCCGGAAGAGGTGGCTAGCGCCTTGCAGTGGTTGTTGAATGGCGAGCAAAGCTGGGTAACGGGACAGACAATTGGCATCGATGGCGGGCTTGGTTCGTTGTTCAGCAAGAAGCGTTAGAGAAAGGAGGAATTATGAAATGGATACTCGTTATTGCGTTGGTGGCGTTTGCCGGTTGGTTGTTGGTCGCGTGCTCTAAAGATGAGAATGCAAGCCCCAACCAGACCTTGGCGGAGTACGTGGACCTCGATCGATTTATGGGAACTTGGTACGTGCATGGATACACGCCGACTCCGTTGGACAAGAATGCCTACAACGCCACCGAAACTTACGAGCTTGAAGAGGACGGAAAAATCCAGACGACCTACCGGTTTCAGAAGGGAGGCTTCGACGGGAAGTGGAAGACGATGACGCCGCGTGGCTGGGTGCACGATACCCAAACGAACGCCGAGTGGCGGATGCGTTTCTTCGGCTTGTTTACCTCTCCTTACTACATTCTGTATGTGTCTCCGGACTACAAGGAAACGGTCATTGGCCATCCCGATAAGGATCTCGCTTGGATCATGACCCGGTCTGCTAATTTAGGGGATCGCGACTATGAGCGCTTGCTCTTGGAATTGGCGAAACGCGACTACGAGATGGCGAAGGTGGTAAGGGTTCCGCATAGCGCGGATTGACGGGGTCGCCGCTGCCTCGGTCTCTTGCTTACCCTTGATTTGAGGCGCTCCTCGATGGGACTTTCCGCTTCTTCGACCTTGGTCTCGACGCGGTTTTGAGGTTGGCAGAACGGCGGCTTGGGATTTGTCTGGAGAGATGCCGGACGCTGCTGACCTTGTTGAATCCTTTCCCAGCTATTTTCCTTTGCTCGTCACCTTGAGCGTGGTGGCGGCGGTCTTATTGGTCGCGCGGTGGTACTTTGCGCGGCGGGAAGCGAAGTTTGGTACGCACAACAACTTCTCGCGGCCGATCGTCATGCTCGCCCTATTGGCCTTTTCCCTGGTGGCGGTCATCATCGCCCTGCCGCTGGAGAACGCCACCAAGGACCAGCTGCTTGGTTTGTTCGGTTTGGTGCTCACCGGCATTATCGGCCTGTCTTCGACGACCTTTGTAGCGAACGCGATGGGCGGTTTCATGATCCGCTCGATTGCTTCGTTTCACTCGGGCGACTTTGTTAGGGTGGGAGATACTTTTGGTCGCGTTTCGGCTCGCGGGCTATTCCACACGGAGATCCAAACGGAGGACCGAGACCTGACGACTTTGCCGAATTTGTACCTTGTCACCAATCCGGTTACGGTGGTCCGCAATTCCGGTACCATCATTTCTGCCAGCGTGTCGCTAGGATACGACGTACACCAGGGAACGGTGGAGCCCTTGCTTTTGGAGGCCGCCCGCAAGTCCGATTTGAAAGACCCCTTCGTGCGGGTGATGGAATTGGGGGACTTTTCGGTGGTGTACCGAGTGGCGGGATTGTTGACTGAAGTTAAGCAGCTGGTGAGTCGTCGTTCCCAGTTGCACGTCAACGTATTGAACACCTTGCACAATGCGGGGATCGAAATCCTATCGCCCAGCGCCATGATGCAGCGTCCACTGAAAGACGGTCAACAGATCATGCCGCGTTCCAGCCCCTTGCCGGTGGAGGTTACTGTGAAAGACGACGTGCCCGAAGAGCGGATTTTCGACAAGGCGGAGGAAGCGGAAACGGTGGAGCGCCTCGGGTTTCAGCGTGACGAGTACGTGAAGGAGAAGGGGGAACTGGAAAAGAAGCTGGGATCGCTCGTCGATGAGGAAAGAGCGACAGCGGAAAAACGTATACAGTTTCTGGAGACGGAAATCCTGCGCTTGGATGCCCATCGAGAAGCGCTCGCGGGAAAAGCTGAAGAGAAGGCTGAGTAAGCTGCTTCAGCCTTCCCCTTTGTAGTCGCGGCTCGCGGCCGCGCACCGTGTATCATTCTGTGGTGATGATGGCTTCTTCCTCGGGGGAGGCCTCTTCCTCGATGGTGAGGACTTCGGACTCGGCCTCGAAGGCTAAGATGTGGTCCATGAGGATATGGGCGGCTTTGAGGTCGTCGTCCCAAGAAAGGGCGTAGAGCAGCTCGTCTTTAGCGGCATCGTACTCCTGATGGAAGTAGTAGAAGTATCCGAGGACGAAGTGGGCCTTGTAGTCGCGCGGGTAGCGAGCGACCCAGTCCTTGAGGAGCTGGGAGTGCCGCTCTAGGTCTTCGGTGCGGGAGTAGATTTCGCTTAGGTTAACGTATGCGTCTGCCCACTCGGGGAAGAGTTCAAGACCGCGTACGATGTCGTCGAAGGCGGATCGATAGTCTTTTACGGCGATCTGGGCTTGGGCGCTGGCGAGGTGGATGAGGGCATTCTGCGGTTCCCTCTTGCTCGCGATCTTGAATTGTACGAGGGAGTCGTAGTAGCTGCCTTTGGCAAAGGCTGCGTAGGCTTTGGCCAAGGCTTGGCTCGAGCGGAAGATGTCGACGGGACTGCCGCCGTCGAGGTATGCTTCGTACGCTTCTTCGGGGATGTTCCGGTTGCGATAGTCGCCTAGGTCCACAAAGAAGTAGAGGCTGTTTTCCCGATTCATGGTGTAGTATTCTCTCGGATACGCATACCACCGACCTGAGATTTTGTAGTGTCCGCAGTTGGCGCTATGGACATGAGTGTCCGAGCTGACGATGAGCCAGCGGCTTCCGTCGTACATATGCCCGCAGTAGTCGGTGTGGACGTGGGTGTGGGGGAAATCGTTCCAGCGGCCGTCGTAGTAGTAGTGTCCGCAGCCGGGTCCATGGATGTGATAGCAGGATGTATTGTGCCAAAAACCGTCGTAGTAATAGTGCCCGCAACCGGAGTAGTGGCGGTGGCGGCTTCCGACGTGGGACAGCCAGATGCCGTTCTCGTAGAAGTGTCCGCAACCGATGCCGTGGACATGGCCGATGCTGAATGAGATCCATGTCCCTGAGTGGCGATGGTGGCCGCAGCCGTCATAGTGGCGGTGGTGACGGGGGAAGTCGTGCCAGCGACCCTCGTAGTAGTGGTGCCCGCAGCTCGAACTGTGGCGATGGTGGTGCTTGTCGAAATGGATGATGCGGGTGGTGCGGTTGCCGTGGCGGTCGTTGCGGGCGCGTTGGTCGCGATGGTCATGGCGCGAGCGTTCCGCGAGCTCTTGGCGAATCGCGACTTTGGGATGAACGTTGCGATCGTGTCCTTGGCCTTTGCCTTCGATTTGGTTGATGACTTGCTGGCGTTCGCGATCTCGGCGCTGGCTAACGGTGGCTCGCGTCTTTTCGCGTCGTTCCTGGTAGACAGTGCGGGCTACGTCTCGGTTCTGGTCGTAGCTCTTTTCTACGGTAATCTGGCGACTGGGGCGTTCGTTTCTGTTTCTATCGCCCTGATCGGAACTGCCTCGCTGATTACGGCTTACGGTCGTTGTGCGAGTGGTCGTGGTAGAGGCTCGGTGTGTATTGATCGATTGGTTACGAGCAGGGGTGACGGTACTGTTTCTTGAATTGCGGTTCTGGGGGTCGCGGTTGGCTCGGGTGATGGTGGCGATGTTGGCGCGTCGTATCTGCGTGGAGCTGGGGGTGGTCACCCGCGTTTGGGTGCTTGTGCTGCGACTTACGGTAGCGGTCTTTTCGGGAGCCCTGCGTTGAGTGCGGTTGGTGGTGATGGTGGAGCTCCGATTGCTCTGCGGGCGGCTGACGGTTGCTCGATTCTGTTGCGAGCTGCGGTTTTGCGTGGTCGCGGTAGTGACGCGACGTTGCTGGGGAGTCGTGGCGCGGGACGGGGTTCTGCTCGCTTGGGGAGTGGTGCGTACCTGAGGAGTGGTGCGTACCTGAGGGGGAGGCGTCCGTTGAGGTGTGCGCGAAGGGGTGACGGATGGGGCACTGCGCGGGGGCGTTGTGCGACGTGGCTGGGTTGTGGAGCGCGAAGGGGTGCGGCTGGGGGTAGAAACGCGGGGTGGCGGCGAAGGTTGGACGCGTTGTTGCGAACTGCTGCGGTTGCTATTGCGGCTATTGTTGGAAGCGGGGGGAGGTGGCGGCGGGGTTGGGCGGGCTTGGGCGCGAGGCTGGGTGCGGCTCGGAGCCGAGCGTTGGGAAGAGTTATTGGTCTGTCCCTGCCCTTGGGTTTCTCGGGAGCGTCCGCCTGCTTCGAGCGTGCTGTAGGGAAGGGGGAGCAGGAGCATGGCTAAGGCGCAGGCGAAGACTGCCTTAGAGCTGCGGAGGAGACGGTTGCGAGCTGGGTTTTGCATGGTGCTAAATTTCCTTTGTGGCGGGGCCTTGCTACGCCCTGGGAGGCGATGGGATAGGTCGCTGTCCTTGAAGTCAGTTTGTCCAGGGTAGTGAAAACGAGTGCTGGAGCGGGGTCCAACACGAGAAAGACGAAGCCATCTGGGCATTTATTCAGAAAATAAATTGCCAGGAAAATCGGGAGACGCGGAACAGGGGCTCGCCTAGTTTGGCTTCCGCTTGGAGAGGAGGGCTACTTTGACGGCGAGGTCCTCGACGAGGATGGGGTTGGTGTCGCGACCGTAACGCTGCTCGGAGAGGTTTTGGCGGGTCTCGATCCAGATCGGGTCGTCGGTGAGCTCGTGCTGCTGGAGGAGGGAGTCGAGCTGGGCCAACAGGCGGCCGGCCTGTTGGCGAAGCTGAAGTTCGGGGCTCGCGGGGGCTGGTTTTTTGAAGCGCATGAGATAGGCGATGGTTGGAATGACGAGGGCCAACACGGCCAGTAGGAGAAGCCAAGGCGGGTTGGCGTCCTCGTTTGCTGTTCGAGAAGTGGAATTTGGGTTCTCGCTGTTAGTTGTAGGCTGTTGGGCGGGCGGCGATGGAGGGGTGGATGGTTTCGTCTCGGGCTTCGAGGGGGACGCTTGGGAAGGCTTGGGAGTGGGGCTGGCCGTCTGCGTGACGGCCGCATTTTCGGGGCCAGGCCCCGATTCGGGCGTGGAGGTGGCTTTCGCTTGGGGAGGGGTACTCTCCGCAGGCGTGGTTGGGACTGGCTCAGCGCTTTCGGTTTTTGCGAGCTCGAGGGGAGGTTCGGTCTCCTGAGCCGGTTCGGAATCGGGGGAGGAGCTTCGATCGTCGGTGTCTTCCTTGTCCGAGCTTGCTTGCTCCTCTTTGGCGAGCAGGCGCATGAGGCTGAGAGGGTTGCCTGCGGTGACGTATTGTTCCGCGCGGCGAATTTCCGTCTCGCTTATGCCAGGGGTGGGGTCGAAGCGTATCCACTTATCGGATTCGTCGAGGAACTCGACCCATGCGTGCGCGTTGCGTTGTCGCATGATATAGCGTTTCTCGGCGCTGTCGAACTCGTCCGACGCGAAGCCTCCGACAACGCGAGCAGGAATGCCGCGGCTGCGGGCGAGCAGGACGAAGGCGGCAGCGTAGTTGGAGCAGAGTCCGGGGGACTCGTTTTCCAGCCAACGAACGACGGAGTGTCCGGGCCCTGGCGGAATGTCGACGAAATAGGAGTAAGGGTGGCGGTGGGAGAAGTAGTTGGCGAACCGATACGCGAATTGGCGAGTGGGGGATCGGCTGCCACCCACTCGTTTGGCGAGTTTCTCTAGGTAGGCGCGGTCGTCGCTGTCGAGCGGTACCTCCAGCATGCGTTGGCGATAGGCTTCGCTCGGGCTGGAACCTTTTCGTTCTCGATCCGTCACTTCCAGGTCCGCCTCGTAGACGCGGTAGGAGATCGGCTCCTCGGAGCGGGGGGCGAGTGCCACTCGTTCCTCTGGATACACGTTCAGGGTGTCGGCCCCGAAAACTTGGATACGCCCAAACGACTCTGGCAAGGGCAAGGTGGGGCTGCGGCTTTGATTGGAGGTGATCGTCAGCGAGCTGCCCTCGCTTTTGCTTTGGCGAAAGCTGCGCAGGGTAAGAATGCGATCCTCGTCTGCGGGCAGTTCGACGCGACCTTCGCTCCCGCGGATGGCGCCCATTCCGTAACGGTCTACTGTATCCAATACGTTACTACGCAGGTAGAGTCGGCGAGGGGCGGCTCGGGGCGAGTCGAGTTTGACGATGGCAAGGGCTTCCTCGCTGAGAAGGGCGGAGACGTCGCTGCCTTCGAGGTTGAGCGCTTGGGTGATCGCTTTCTCGGGTTGCTCGAAGGAGTCGAGGAACCTGTCGAAATCTTCGGTGGGCGAATCTGCTTCGGGAGCGAGCGGCTCGGTGGCCGAGCGTTGCAGCTGGCTCAGGCTTTCGTCGGAGGGGGAGTTGGAAGCGAGCCCTGTTTCAGGGCCGCCGGTGAAGTTGCTGATGTCGGTATCCAAGCCTCCGGGCACGCCGGGCTTGAGTCCATCCGGCGTGGGTGGAGTTCCGGTGTCGAGTCTTCTTTGTCCCGAGGGCTGAGGGCGAGATTCGGAAAGCTGTGGAAACCGAAGGCCGCCACCGCCTTGTTCCGAAGCGTCGTAGGTCTGGGAAGGGGGGCGGGCTCGGTCACGGGCGAAGGGGCCGAGTCGATACTCGAAGTTGTCCTCGTCGTAGGGCTGGGGCTTTGCCGCATCGTCTCTCAGGTTTTGGGAGAAGCGCTTGTTGTTTCCTTCGTTTTCGCGTCCGCTGGGAGGCGGTTTTTGTTGCGGTTCGCCTTGCCAGTTTTGGGCGATTTGCTTGGCCTTTTCCCGAATGAGTTGCGGGTTGACGACGCGGTTGGTTGTGTCGGTCACGATCTCGTCCTCAAGGTTGGAGGCTTGCGAGATGGAGTTCGCTTTTTGGGCGACCGACTTTGTGAAGTAGGGAGCGTTATCCGGGAGGAAGTCTCCCCAGAACGGAGCCTGTAGGGCCGTAATGTAGAGGAGGAAGGCGATGAGTAGCGGCAGGCCAGCGAGGGCGAAGCGATTGAGGGCGAATGCTGGCGAGGGCGCGCTGGGAGAAAGGGAGTGTGCGGGCCGAGTGTGTTCGTTGGCGATTTTTGCCAGCTCGTGATTGCGGACGAGAAAGGCGATGATGGGAAGACCGGCCAGCACGAGGCCGAGCGGAAGAGAGGTGAAGTGGAAGCTGGCAACGAGGGCGAGGAGGAGCCCGAACACGAGTTCCGGGTGGGGATGGTCCTCGCTGTCCTTGAAGCGCGGCGAAAGCGCGACTTCCATGAGGGCGACGAAAGCGAGGCTGTAGCCGAGCTCGGCAAGCGGCGCCTCGAAGTGGAAGAAGAGCAAGATGTTTCTGATGAACAGGAGGAAGGCGATGGCGGCGATGCTTGTTACGCCGCGGCTTCCGCCGTAGCTGAAGCGATTGAGGGCGGCGATCAGGGAAACGCAAAAGATAAGGACAAGGGGGCTGTAGTAGTAATCCGAATACGGTTCAGGCCAAAGGGGAAGTAGGGCCGCCGTGTAGACCAGCAGGGTGAAGACGAATTGCGATCCGTATCGAACGAACTTGGAGGCGGAGCGAGGAAAACATTTCAATGCGAGGCTGCCGCCACCGATTGCGAGGGTGAGTAGCGGGTTCTGCGAAACGATGGCGAATGCGATTAGTCCGCTGCTGAGGGCCAGCCAGTAGCTCAAGGTGATGCGAGCGGGGCGAGTCGCTTGGGGGGGCTTGAGGGTCATCTAACCACCTCCCTTTCGAAAGTGGGGGCGGATTGGGACGCGAGCAGGATTTCGGAGTTGGGAGCGGGAAGGATCCAGAGGTGGTGGCGACGGGGAGGTAAGGGCGCTTCGGGCGATTTTGAGCTGGGTGTCGCAACGGCGAGGGCATCGTAGAAACGGATGAGGTCCCGGTTGTTAGCAAGCGGGTAGTGGAGGGCATCGATGGTGATGCCTTGAACTAGCTTACGTCGTGAAAGTTCGGATACGAGGGTTGTGACCAGTCGAAGCATGCGCTCGAAGGCAAGTTCGCTTGGCCAAAGCTCCTTGGAGGTTTCGAGGTGGAGCTCGTAGCGTTCTTGGCGTTCGTCGCGTGGTTCGATAATGGTGAGCTTGTCCAATTTCGCGGAGAGCTTCCAGTTGATGCGGGATTTGGGATCGCCGGCTTGGTAGTCGCGGATCCGGGCTGCTTCAATATTCTCGGACAGGATGGACTGCTCTCCGGAGGTCTCGAAGCGGAAGCGAGGTGGCTCGTTGAGCAGGGAGTCGACATCCAAGGTTTCGGGGCGCGGCCAGACCACGATCTCAGGGGATTTCGAAGTGGCCTTAGACTGGGCGAGATGAAGGGCGAAAGGGAATTGGATGCGTGGCGAGTCGGCTTCCAAATGCCAGAGTCCGCGGGTATTGAGGATGGGGTCGACGCTCAGCTGCGCTCCCTTTCCGGGGAACACGATTCCGTGGAATTGGAAGGCTTGGATCCGCCGGGTCGATTCCTCGCGGATGGAGAAGGTGGGGTAGAAGATGGGGAGGACGCTATTCTCGTTCTTTAGGTGGACGCGGGCATCGACTGGTTCTCCGCAGCGAGCGCGTAGTTGTTTGGTGGATATGGCGATCCGGAGGCCGGCAAGGCTTGAACGAGCGAGCATGGAGGACGACCAGTATACGCCCAGCAGGCCGCAGGCGACGATGGCAAGAAAGTCGACTTGAAGGACCAGGTAGATGACGAGGGAGATTAAGCCAAGCCGCAGCACGACCCGTCCGGATTCCTCCGAGGAAACGGAGATGCTGGGCGCTTTCTCTCGCTTGGGTTTCATTTGGCGTCGATGCTTTGGATCTCCTGCGAATCCGCTGCTTGGGGATTAGAGAATCAGTCCTTCTGGTGGGGTTGGGGGAGTTCGGTCAAGATGTCGCCGATGAGGTCGGCGGCGGCGTTCCAGTCGAGGTCGAAGCCATGTCGCTCGTGGAGGCGGAGGCGGTGGGCGAGGCAAGGCTTGGCGAGGCGGCGAATGTCTTCGGGAGTAACGAAGTCGCGACCGTCGACCAGAGCGGCTGCTTGCACGGCAGTCTTAAAGGCAAGGGCTCCCCGCGGGCTGACGCCGACTTCCACGGCGTGGTGATCGCGGGTTTTGGTGACGATGTCGTGGATGTAGTCGTAGGTGGAATCTTCGATGAAGATTTCGCGGGCGAGGGCTTGGAGGTCTGCTATGTCTTGTTTTTCAACTACAGGGGCGATGTCGATGTCGTCGTAGTGCAGGGCTCCCGCTTTCAGCATTTCCTTTTCCGACTGGGCGTCAGGGTAGCCCATGGAAATGCGCATGAGGAAGCGGTCGAGCTGGGCGTTGGGCAGAGGGAAAGTGCTTTCGAAGTCGACGGGATTTTGAGTGGCGATGACGATGAAGGGGCGCTCGATGGGGTGCGACTCTCCGTCGACGGTAACGAGACCGCGTTCCATGGCCTCGAGCAGGGCGGATTGGGACTTTGGGGAGGAGCGGTTTATTTCGTCGGCCAGCACGACGTTTGCGAAGATGGGGCCGGGATGGAAAACGAAGCGGGACTCCGGTTTCTGGTAGATGGAGACGCCGATGATGTCGGAGGGGATGAGGTCGGAAGTGAATTGGATGCGGTTGAAGTCGCTGTGCAGCGCTTTCGAGAGGGCGTAGGCAAGGGTGGTTTTTCCCACTCCCGGAACGTCTTCGATGAGGATGTGTCCGCCGGCAATGAGGCAGGTGATGACGGAGTCGATGGCGGCAGGCTTGCCGTGGATGTGGGTGGTGAGGGATTCGCGGATCGCGGCGATGCGTGGGTCAGGCATGTCTGAAGGTTGAAGGAATATGGCTGATGGCTGAAGGGTTAAAATTATGAGAATGCCGAGGGGGCGCTTGGTTCCCTTCGATTCGGGGCTTGCGGGGGATTTGGGCGGCTGGCAGATTCGGCGGCCTTGTTTTCGGGTGCCCCCACCGGAGGAAAACGAGGTAGTCCCAAATGAGAATTTGCCTTTTTACAGATAGTTTCCTGCCGTACATATCTGGCGTCAGCTCAGCGGTTTACAATCAAGCCAACGAGATGGCGCGTCGCGGTCACAGCGTGAGCATCTTTCACCCGCGCGCCAGCAAGGCGGACTCTTTCGAGACGGTTCCGGGCTTGGATTCGAGCGTATCGGTCTATGGCTTGCCGTTCTCGGTACCGACTTTCAACATCCCGAAGCTGCGTTGGTCGATGCCTCTCTTTCTCTACTCCTACCGGCGATTGCGGCAGGATCCGCCTGACCTGGTGCACGTGCACACGGAGTTCGGCTGCGGCTTGGAGGGAATGTTGCTGGCTCGTTGGAAGAACGTGCCGATCGTGGGCACCTTCCACACTTTTTTTGCTGAACCGGACTACTTGCGGCAGTTCTACCTGCCGGCATTTGGTTGGACCCAAAAGTTGATGTGGAAGTACTCGGTGGGCTTTTTCAATCGCTGCAACCAGATAGTGAGCCCTTCGGAGTCGGTGCGGGACCACTTGGTTTCGCGGGGCATGTGGCGTCCCACCACCGTGCTTTCCAACGGGATCGAGCGCATGAGCCTGCGTCCGCCGGAGGAGATCGAGGCGTTTCGCAAGTCGATGGGAATCGAGGATTTTGCCTTCATCTACATCGGACGGGTTTCGCCGGAAAAGTCGTTGGAAGTGGCCTTGGAGGCCTTTGCCCTGACCTTGGAGGCGAATCCCAAGGCTAAGTTCGTGTTGATCGGGAACGGTCCGGGGGACGAGGCGGTGGACGCGAAGATTGAGGAGCTGGGAATCAAGGATTCCGTGATCCGGACGGGCCGCGTCGAGCGCGACATTTTAATGAAGCAAAACTATCCCTTGCTGGGCGACGTCTTCGTGACGGCCAGCAAGACGGAGAACCAACCGGTGAGCATATTGGAGGCCTTGGCCTTCGGCTTGCCGTTGGTTGGTCCGCGGGCCAAAGGAATTCCCGAGCTGGTGGATGACGGAGTGAATGGCTTGATTTTCGAGCCTGACGACGTGCGGGAGATGGCGGAGCGTATGACGCGCTTGATGGAAGACCGGGAGTTGCATGGACGCATGCGGCAGGCCTCCTTGGATGCGGCGGCGACGCATGACCTGCAACACGTGGGCGATCGCTTGGAGGCAGTCTACCGCTTGGCGATCGAGGAGAAGGAGCGGGAGATTTAGGAGCAGGGCTCTCGGCGCCCGCGGCCATGCCGCCTTGCCGACCCGATCCGAGGGAAGCTCTCTTTGCGATTGTTTTTGGGGAAGAGGGCGGTAGCTTGGTGAGATGAAATCCGTTCCGCTTTTGTTGGCCTCGTTCTGTCTGCTGCTGTGTTCTTGCCAGAGCGCTTACTACGGGGCCATGGAGAAGTTTGGCGTGCACAAGCGCGACATCTTGGTCGATCGAGTAGAGGAAGCTCGGGAAGCCCAGGAGGAGGCCAAGGAGCAGTTCGAAAGCGCTTTCGAGGAGTTTCTAGCCGTTTCGGAGGTGGACGTGAGCGAACTGAAGGCAGTGTACGATCGTTTGCAGGCCGCCTTCAATGAAAGCGAAGCGAAGGCGAAGGCAGTGCGTTCGCGCATCAAGGCGATCGACGAGGTATCCAAGGCGCTCTTCAAGGAATGGGAAGGCGAGCTGGAACAGTACACGAGCCCTGAGTTGCGAGCGGTGAGCGCGGAGCAGTTGGAGTCGACGCAAAAGCTATCCAAGAACTTGATACAGGCAATGGATGGGGCGGCGGCGAAGATGGATCCGGTGCTGAACGCTTTTCGAGATCAGGTTCTCTTTTTGAAGCACAACTTGAACGCCCAAGCCATCGCGGCCTTGAACAAGACCTCCCTCGCCTTGCGGGAAGAGGTGGAAGTGCTGATCAAGCAAATGGAGGCGTCCATCGACGAAGCGAACGCTTTTGTGGCCCAGATGCGGTCTTAGCCAGTAAATGTAGCCTCTGAGGGGTGGGAGTCGCAATCGCGGCGCAAGGCCGCTTCCCGCAGGGAGTGAGGAGCCGCAGCGACTGCGTCCGCTACTTGGAAGGAAGATCGCGGACGGGGTGGAACCGGTCCCTCCAGTATCCTTATTGTGGATACTTTGCGTTGATTTCGTCTAGCAGGGTTTGCTTCGATTCGTCGAGGCTGGGGTGGTCGAGCTGGCTTATCAGCTTGCGGGCAGCGGTATGGTGTCCGAGCTCGTAGCGCACGCGGGCGGTGTAGAGCCGCACGACTTGTTGCTCGTATTCGGAGCCAGCCGCTTTGTAGAGCTCTTGCCAGACGCCGAGAGCGGTTTCCCAGTTTGGGTTCTCTATGTCGAAGAAGGCCTGGGCGTAGCGCATCTTGTAGGAAATGTCTTTGGGAGCGCGGCGGGTGGCGGAGCGGAAATGGCCGATGATTTGGTCGTCGATTTCCGTTGGGGCGAAGAGCCCGTCGGCGAGGAAGTACTTGCGGTACGCGACCAGTAGGTTGCCGAGCTGGAGATGGTAGAGCGGCTCTTCGGGCGCGAGGTCGCGGGCCAGCATGTAGAATCCGTAGGCTTCGGTGTACTTGCCTTCCTCGGCCATGTAGTTGCCGAGCTGGTTCTTCACGACTGGCTGCATGGGATCCAGCTGGTCGGACTTCAGGAACATGGCGTTGGCTTCGTCTCGGTTGCCGGTGCGGCTGAGCATGAGGCCGAAGGAGGTGTAGGCGGGAGCGTAGTTCGGGGAATCGGAGATCAGCTTTTCGTAGCCATCTATAATAGACTGCAGCTCGCGGCGCACCTGGTCGACGTCCTCTGCGGCGACGGCGGACTCGTAGCGATCGTAGGCTTCCTGCTCGCGCTCGTTGAGCTGCTTGAGCAGGTAGACCGCGAGGTTGGTGGCGGGAATTTCGGCGCGGTCCTTTTTCTTGGCGAGGAGCGTTTGCGGGAGAAGGGCGAGCAGGGCGCTGGCGATGAGGATAGCTGGTACTTTCACGTTTTTCTTAGACCGTAGAGGTGGGGATTGTTGCGCGTCGACTAGATTGTTGCGAGTTGCTTCACCCTCCTCGGGGACGGTTTTGGGCAAGGGGTGAACCTTTATTAGACAGAGGAATTCCTCGGATTATAAGGTTTGAAGTGCTTTTGAACAAATTTTCGGCAGTGCGTTGTTTTTGAACTATTTCGGATATTGCAGGCGATGCAGGGGGCGATGAGGTATTATTGCTGAACAGTTCTTGAATTAAGGTCTATCGGCAGCGGCCGATTACAGTGTGCAGGTTATGAACACCACTTTGTCCAAAGGAAAAGCCCCGATTTCCACGGGGGTAGCGACCGCTGCGAGGCGCGTCCCGCGTTGGGGACTGCTCGTGGGGTTCGTTTTATGGACGGGCGCCATTTCGGTTCCGCTCGGTCTCTTTTCAGCTGCCCATCGCGCGGTATTGCCTGTGGCCAAGGAGAGCTTGCAGGTGTCCTCCAGCGGGGAAGAACAATGGACGATCGTGCACGTTTTAGCCGAGGACTGCGCGTGTTCTCGAAGCGTGATCGACTACTTGGTGGATCGGGGGCCGTCCGAAGCCTTCGCTGAAGAAGTGACCTTGGTCGGTGGTGGGAGCGAAGCGGCCGAGCGCTTGCGGAGGCAGGGATACCTTGTGGCTACCGTCGAGGGCGAGCAGCTTTGCGCGGATTTCGGATCGGAAGGGGTACCGTTTTTCCAAGTTGTCAAAGGTGGGTCTGAACCCTCCTACAGCGGAGCCTACTTTGACGGAGCTTTTCGAGGAGACGCTGGGTTTCAGGACTTGAGGACGGCATCCCGCCTCGCCGCGGGCGGTTTCGTGCTCAGCCGTCCGGTTTATGGCTGCCCGACTTCCGAGCGGCTGAAGTCAGTCCTCGACCCCTTTGGCTGGAAGTAACGATTTTTGATATGAACAGAGACACTCAATTTGAAAACCAGTTTGACGAACGCGTGCACAAGCTCGCCCTTTGGGCCTTGGCTGGGCACTTGCCGGTGATGCTGGGGATGGCCTGGCATTTCGAGACGGGCATGGTCTTGGCGCTGTTCCTTACTCTGGCCATTTGCGCGGGTCCCATCTTGCTTTTCAAGGCCAGTCCGCGGTCCATGCTGGTACCGCTTTCCATCGGCATTGCCGCGACCTCGCTGTCAGCTCTTTTGATCCATTTGAGCCGAGGCATGATAGAGATGCACTTCCACATTTTCGTAGCCTTGGCTGCTCTGATCGGATTGGGGTCGCGGGCGTCCATACTGGCCGCCTCGGTGACGACTGCCCTGCATCACATCGCCTTCTTTTTCGTGCTTCCCAGCAGCATCTTCAACTATGACGCGGGATTTGGAATCGTCGTCGTGCATGCGGTATTTGTCGTTGTGATCGGTTTGCCGGCAACTTTCGTTGCGGGCAGGTACCGCGCTTTCGTTGGAGCCCAGGGAATTATTGCTGGGCACTTAAGCGAGATCGCCGGTTCGGTGGGAAGGCAGACGAGCGAACTCAGCATTTCGGCTCGCGAGCTCGCTCAAGGGGCGAGCCGCCAAGCTGCCTCGATCGAGGAAACCAGCGCTTCCCTGGAGGAGTTGTCCGCTGCTACGAAAGGAAATGCTGCCCATGCCCAAGAAGCGAACGAGCATGCTTCGCGAGCGCGCCAAATCTCGGAGCAAGGAGCGGCCGAAGTGAAGACTTTGACGCGTGCCATGGATGATATCCGCAAGTCGAGCGACAGCATTGCTACGATCTTGAAGACCATCGACGAGATCGCTTTCCAGACCAACATACTTGCCTTGAACGCAGCGGTTGAGGCTGCACGAGCAGGAGAAGCGGGATCGGGGTTTGCGGTCGTGGCGGATGAAGTTCGCAATCTCGCTCAGAGAAGCGCCAAGGCTGCGCAAGAGACGGCCAAGCAGGTCCAGGACGCGGTAGCGAGCAGCCACCGCGGAGGCGAGATCAGTCAATCGGTCGCCGAGCGGCTCAACGATATCTACCAGCGGACCTGTGAAGTGGATCGGTTGGTTGGCGAAATTGCGACTTCCTCGCTCCAGCAAAGCAGCGGGATTCAGCAGATCTCTCAGGCAGTCGGCGAGATCGACAAGGTAACTCAGCTTGCCGCTTCGAACGCGGAGCGTACCGAGAGCGATTCGGGCGAGCTTAACCAATTGTCAAGCAGCCTGATGAACACCTTGGAGATGATCGAGGATCGGCTTGGGCAGAAATTTTCAAGCCCGGGCGAGCCGAGTGTAGGCAAAACGCGGATACGGAGCGAGTTTGTCGATCAGCTCGATATTCGCCCAGCTCGGGAAACGTCGAATGCCAAGGCGTTGGAAGAACGTTTGCCGCTTTGGAATTAGCTCGATTTCCGATGCTTGCGATTTCTGCGAGTTGCGTAAGGGAAGGCTGAATACGCGTGCCCCGGAAACCGAGCGGCTTTGATTTGCTGCAAGCCAGCGTTGCATTCGTCCGTTCTGGATGTTTGATTGGAAAACGCCTGCTTTTCTGCGGGCAAAGACATCACAGCAACTGAGGTTTTGCAGCACATGGATCCCAAGAACCAAGTCATCGTAAAGAGTTCAGAATCTTTCGCTCTCGAGCCGGTCGGCGCGGGGGAGGGAACGAGCCGGTCGGTATTGATCGGGCCTGGGGATGCCCCGAACTTCGCCTTGCGCAGGTTCGTGATGAAGCCGGGTGGCGGCATGCCGCGGCATACGAACACGGTGGAGCACGAGCAGTATATCCTCAAGGGGGCTGCGGAGGTGGGTATCGGCGACGAGGTCTACCAAGTGAAGGAAGGCGATGTCGTCTTCATTCCGCAAGGCGTTCCTCATTGGTACAAGGCGGATGCCGTAACTGGGTTCGAATTTCTCTGTATGGTGCCGAACAAGGAAGATCGCATCGATATCTTGGAGGAAGGCTGCTAAACGTCCGAGATGCTGGATTACCTATGGATCCTTCTTTTGGCGCTACTCGCAGCTGTGTTCCTGTTGAAGCGCAGAGGGCAGATTACGCTGGAGGAGGCGAAGGCGGAGCTCGGCAAGGGGGCGGTCGTGCTGGACGTTCGCAGCCCCCAGGAATTCGCGGGCGGCTCGTTGCCGGGCGCGGTGAATATTCCTTTGAACGGAATCTCCCGAGCGGTGGCCCAAAGGTTTCCCGACAAGGGCACGGTGCTGCTTTGCCATTGCGCCAGCGGAGCTCGCTCGGCGGCTGCGGTGAGCCAGCTGAGGGCGGCCGGCTACCCGAACGCCCACAATCTGGGTGGCTACGGTAGGGCGGCGAAGGTGGTGTCCTGACCTTCAAGTGCCGTGCGGCTTTTCCGATGCTTGCGAGCTGAAGGGATTTCCGGAGCTCGGCTTTCGGGTGAGTTCCCTAGGCGAGGGTAAACATTCTTTAAAGCGTGAGGCGCGCGTTTATGCGGAGCTCTCGGTACCGTTACCTATTGAGTACCTTTTGGCATCCCCGCAATCGCATGAAATCTCTCTCGCCCAATCTTAAAGTCATTCTTGGATTTGCCTTTGTCATGGTTTCCGCAGGGGCCTTGGCGGCGGCGGCCGTCTATTTGATCCATGATCTCGGAACTCAAGCCCAGCATTGGATCGCCAGCGGGGCGGACGGCGACGTGGCGAGCGAAGCGGCAAAGCAAGCGATCTACAAGGTCCTGGGGATCGGTTTCGTGGGCACCTTGCTTTCCCTAGGGGCGATGGCTTATGTGAAGTCGATTTTTAGCACGACCTTGCGGGGTATCGCCAACGAATTGGCGAGCAGCTCCAAGCTGGTATTGAACGACGCGGAGCACATCGCCAGCTCCAGCCAAGGCCTGGCTGACGGCGCCAGCAAGCAAGCAGCGAGTCTGGAGGAGACCAGTAGCGCCCTCGAGGAAATGGCGAGCATGATCGAAAAGAACACTGCCCATGCCAAGCAAGCCAACGAGTTGACCGGCTCGGCCCGTGACGCTGCGGACCAAGGGGCCCAGGACATGAAGCTCATGAGCCAAGCGATGATTGGCATCAAGGAGAGCAGCGACGCGGTGGCGGAGATCATCAAGACGATCGACGAGATCGCCTTCCAAACGAATATTTTGGCCCTCAATGCTGCGGTCGAAGCGGCTCGGGCAGGAGAGTCGGGCGCTGGTTTTGCCGTGGTGGCGGACGAGGTGAGATCCTTGGCGCAGCGCAGCGCCAAGGCGGCCAGCGAAACGACCAGCAAGATCGAGAACGCTATCGCGAAAACCGAGCAAGGAGTGCAGCTGACCGAGCGAGTTATGAAGAGCCTGGATGCGATCGTAGAGGTAAATCGCGAAGTCGACTCCCTTGCGGCTCAAGTAGCGGATGCGAGCAGCCAGCAGTACGTTGGGATTGGGCAGCTGAGAAATTCGGTTTTCGAAATCGACGACGTGACGCAGCAGAACGCTGCCGTAGCGGAGGAGACTGCGAGTTCGACGCAGGGCCTGCGCTACCAGGCAAACGTGGTCAGCAAGGCGGTTGCGGAATTGCAGGAGCTCATCGGCAGCGGATCGGCGGCCGAAGCCCAAGCTCGTAGCCCCATGTCGGGGAGCTTTCCATCTTCGCCTCGTGCCGCAAGCAAGGTTCACGCGGTGGAAGCCGATCTCTGGAGCGCTCCGGCTCGATAGTGGGAGCTCCTCATCCGGTAGTGCTTGCCAAGCGGGAATGCCCGTTTTTTGTGGGGGCATGAACAACGAGTCCTGCCTGCAGTGGTTTTGTCGCGTCGCCTTTTGGGAGGGCGTTTCTACGGTAATCTTGTTCGGCATCGCGATGCCGCTGAAGTACCTTGCGGATATGCCGGCTGCGGTAACCTATGTCGGCTGGGTGCACGGCCTGCTCTTCATGCTGTACGTCGGTTTCCTTGCCCTGGCGGCCGTCAAGCTCGGCTGGGCATTCAAGCGAGTCGCGATCTTCTTCGTGGCCTCCCTCGTGCCGCTAGCTCCCTTTTTCGTGGAGCGCTCCCTCCGCAGGGAAGCCGCAGCAGCGTAGCGTCGGCAGAGTCTCCGCCCGCGGAGCGACCGCCCCCCGGTTTCAAGGCTGCGTCATTCCAATTCGAAGAGGCGCTCGATCTTATAAGAAAATGTAATTAATTACCTAAAGGTAGTTTTTTCGTCGATAAGGGCCAATATTTATACCAACTTCGCCGTATAAATTGATCTAATGTCTAATCAACGCGCGCTCCGAGTCGGGGCGACGTTTCGTCTCAGGAGATTAAATAGCAGTGCCTATCATCGAAAAACAGGAAACCGAAACCGAAAACGCCGACGCGTCTGGCTCCCATCCATGGAGAGGATTCAAGCCGGGCGACTGGCAAGCTGACATTGACGTACGCGGCTTTATCCAAGCCAACTACAAGCCTTACGAAGAAGACTACTCTTTTCTATCTGGACCCACGGTCCGCACGGAAAAGCTTTGGGACGAGCTGAAGGTTTTGCTCGAAGCCGAGCGCAAGGCGGGTGGTGTGCTCGATGCCGACGACAAGGTGGTTGGAACGGTAGCGTCCCACGGCGCGGGCTACATCAACAAGGATCTCGAGCAAGTGGTTGGCGTGCAAACCGACAAGCCTCTCAAGCGGGCCTTGCTTCCTTACGGCGGCTACCGCATCGCCCAAAAGGCGCTGCAAGCGCACGGCCGGGACATGGACCCCTCCACGCTGGAAATTTTCCAAAAGCACCGCAAGACGCACAACGACGGCGTCTTCGCCTGCTACACCGAAGAGATTCGCAAGGCCCGCAGCGCGGGCATCGTAACCGGTCTTCCAGACGGCTACGGCCGCGGACGTATCATCGGCGACTACCGCCGGGTGGCGCTTTACGGCGTCGATCGTTTGATCGCCGACAAGGTCTCCGTATTCAAATCTTCTGACAACGACGACTTCAATGAAGATTGGGTACGGGAACGCGAAGAGATCCAAGACCAAATCCAGGCTCTCAAGGACCTCAAGACCATGGCGGCCGCTTACGGCTTCGACATTTCCAAGCCAGCCCAAAACGCTCGCGAAGCGGTGCAGTGGACCTACTTCGCCTACCTCGGCGCGGTGAAGGACCAAAACGGGGCGGCCATGTCTTTCGGCCGGACCGCGACTTTCTTCGATATCTACTTCGAACGGGACTTTGCGGAAGGCGTGCTCAACGAAGAAGAAGCTCAGGAAATCATCGACCACTTGGTCATGAAGATGCGCATCGTGCGTTTCATCCGTACCACCGACTACGATGCTCTTTTCTCGGGCGACCCAACTTGGGTGACCGAAAGCATTGGCGGCATGGGCGAGGACGGCCGCACGCTGGTAACCAAGAGCAGCTTCCGGGTTCTGCAAACGCTCTACAATCTCGGCCCAGCGCCTGAACCGAACCTCACCGTGCTTTGGTCGGAAAACCTGCCGCAAGGCTTCAAGGACTACTGCTCCAAGGTTTCTATCGAGACTAGCTCCATCCAGTACGAAAACGACGACTTGATGCGTCCGTATTGGGGAGACGACTACGGCATTGCCTGCTGTGTTTCCGCTATGCGGATCGGCAAGCAGATGCAGTTTTTCGGAGCTCGGGCAAACCTCGCCAAAGCCATTCTCTACGCGATCAACGGTGGCGTTGACGAAAAGAGCAGCAAGCAAGTAGCTCCTGCCAGCGAGCCCTTCAAGGGCGACTACCTCGAGTACGACGACCTGGTCGAGCGTTTCGACAAGATGATGGACTGGCTCGCCAAGACTTACGTCAAGGCCCTCAACATCATCCACTACATGCACGACAAGTACTCTCCGGAAAACATCATGATGGCGCTGCACGACCGCGTCGTTTTCCGGACCATGGCTTGCGGCATCGCGGGTCTCTCCGTTGCGGCCGACTCCTTCTCCGCTGTAAAGCATGCGAAGGTAAAGGTCATCCGCAACGAAGCGGGCATCGCGGTCGACTACGAGGTGATCGGCGACTATCCGAAGTACGGCAACAACGACGACGCGGTTGACTCCATCGCCAACCAGCTTGTCGAAACCTTTATGGACAAGGTGCGGGCCCAACCCACCTACCGTAACTCCGTTCCCACGCAGTCGGTTTTGACCATCACTTCCAATGTAGTTTACGGTCAAAAGACGGGCAACACTCCGGACGGACGCAAGGCAGGCGAGCCCTTCGCTCCTGGGGCCAATCCCATGCACGGTCGCGATACCAAGGGAGCGGTCGCTTCCATGGCATCGGTCGCCAAGCTGCCTTACGAGCATTCCCAAGACGGTATTTCCTATACCTTCTCCATCGTTCCCAAGGCTCTCGGCAAAACCGAAGCGGATCGGGTGGCGAACTTGAGCAACTTGCTCGACGGCTACTTCGCGGAAATGGGACACCATATCAACGTGAACGTCTTCGAGAAGGAAACCTTGCTCGACGCCATGGAGCATCCCGAGAAGTATCCGCAGCTCACGATCCGGGTTTCCGGATACGCGGTGAACTTCATTAAACTCACTCGCGAGCAACAGCTCGACGTGATTAATCGGACGTTCCACGAACTCCTATGAGCTGCCCAAACGGGCGTGAGGAGAACTGTCCCATGTCTATCGCAATCGCAGAGCCGGAGGTCGCTCTCTCTACGGAGGAGATGCTGCAAACGCAGGGTCATATCCACTCCGTGGAGACATGCGGCACCGTAGATGGCCCCGGCCTTCGCTACGTTCTCTTCCTGCACGGTTGTCCGCTTCGTTGCCAATACTGCCACAATCCTGACGCCCAAGGGAAACCTGCGGGCAAGGTCGCGACGGCAGGGGAGGCTTTGGCCGACATCGTCAAGTACAAGAACTTCATCAAGCGTGGAGGGCTTACCATCAGTGGCGGCGAGCCCTTGATGCAGCCTGACTTTATCCACGCGATCTTTCGTGGAGCGAAGGAGGCGGGCTTGCACACCGCTCTTGATACGTCCGGGTTTCTTGGATACAAGGCGACGGATGCGTTGCTGGAGAATGTCGACCTCGTTTTGCTCGACATCAAGAGCTACGATCCCTCGACCTACAAGAATGTTACCGGGGTGGAGTTGAGTCCGACGCTCGCCTTTGCGGAGCGTCTCGACTCGCTCGGTATCGACGTTTGGATACGTTTCGTTTTGGTTCCCGGTCTCAACGACGCGGAGGACAACATCGACGGGCTGGCCCGTTTTGTCTCGAGCCTTGGGAATGTCGCCAAGGTTGAAATTCTCCCTTTCCACAAAATGGGGGAAAGCAAGTACAAGCAGCTGAACATGCCGTACAAACTGGCGGAAACGAAGGAGCCGACTGCGGAAGAAGTGGATAGGGCTCGCTCGATCTTCGCCCGGCATGGAGTGACGGCAATTTAGTTAACAGTCGTGTTCGGAGAACCCGACCCACCCTTTGAGAGATGAAAAAGATAAAGAATCGTTGGCTGATCGCCGCTTCGGCGGTTGGCGTTCACGTATCGATTGGAGCGGTTTACGCGTATAGCGTATTCAAGAAACCATTGCTCGCAGAGCTCGGCTGGGAGCCGACGCAGACAGCCTGGGCCTTCAGTATCGCAATTCTGTTTTTAGGTCTGTCCGCGGCTTTTCTCGGTCCCATGGTCGAGCGAATGGGGCCACGTAAAAGCGGCATGCTCTCAGCCGCTTTCTACAGCTCCGGCTTGTTGATCGCAGGTTTGGGCGTGTCCATGAACCAGCTCTATGTATTCTACCTTGGATACGGAGCGATCGCGGGTATCGGCTTGGGTGTGGGTTATATATGCCCGGTCTCTACCCTAGTGAAATGGTTCCCCGACCGTCGTGGCCTCGCAACCGGGCTCGCCATCATGGGCTTTGGTTTCGGCGCTCTGCTCGCGAGTAGCTTGATCCAGTTCCTCATCACTCACTTTGGAATTGCCGCGACTTTCTACGCCCTCGGGTGCAGTTACTTCGTGATCATGATGGCCTCTGCCCAGTATTTGGCTCCTCCTCCAGAAGGGTGGGAGCCGGAGGGCTTCAGCGCGGCGAAGGCGTCGGGCAAGGTCAAGAGGACAGAGGATTTGGCGCAGGTCAGCTCTATCGAAGCCTTGGGAACGATTCGTTTCTACTATCTGTGGATTATGTTGTTCATCAACATCACTTGCGGTATCGCGGTGATCTCGGTGGCCTCTCCCATGTCTCAGGAAATCGCCGGGCTCACGCCAGCGGCGGCGGCCACCATGGTCGGCTTGATGGGACTTTTCAACGGGATCGGCCGTATCTCTTGGGCCTCCTTCTCGGACATCATCGGGCGTCCGATGACTTATACTGCGTTCTTCGTGATCCAGATCGTAGCCTTTTTCGTGCTGCCCAAGACTACGAGCTCCTTCTTGTTCCAAGCGGTCGTCTTCTTGATCCTCACGTGTTACGGGGGCGGCTTCGCATCGATTCCTGCTTACATCGGGGACGTCTTTGGAACCAAGCGCCTCTCGGCGATCCATGGTAACATCTTAACGGCGTGGGCTGCTGCGGGACTGGTTGGCCCGTTGATCGCAGCTCGCGTCCGGGAGACCACGGGTAGCTACGAGCAGACGCTGCAGATTTTTGCCGGCTTCTTCGTCTTCGCCCTGATTTGCTCGATTTTGATCCAAATCAACATCCGCAAGATCCGGGCCCTGAAGTTGAGCCAGGCATAGGTTTGGTAGGATAGTTTTCTAGTTCACCCCATCCGCCATAGGCGGCTCGTATTAGGCGCGAGCCGCCTTCTTCTTTGGTCGGGTCGGAAGCGCCGCGCTACGTTCTTCCTTGCCAAAGTCGGGGCGATGCCTGATGCAGGCCGGATGCAATTTGAAAACGTAACTGCACTGGCTGAAGCCAACATCTATTTCGACGGGAAGGTCGTTTCCCACACCATCCTCACCGCTGAGGGCGACAAGAAGACCCTAGGAGTCATTCTCGGTGGAAAGTTTCATTTCGATACGGTTGCTGCCGAACGCATGGACATCCCAAGTGGTTCTTGCGTGGTGACGCTCGACGGCGAAACGGAATCCAAGACCTACGAGGCCGGGTCTTATTTCGAGGTGGGAGCCAACTCCGGCTTCACCATCGATGTGGCGGATACCTGTCAATACGTTTGCAGCTACCTCAAGTAGTTGAAATGTCGATACTTTAGCCGATCCGTTGTGGCAGCCAAGCCACGACGGGGAGGCTTTTGCTGTATAGAATGCTCGAATGCTGCTCCCCCACGGGAAAGGCGTCGAGCATGCTGTTTTTATGGATCTCGCACTGGGCTGTCATGAGGGGCCACTGCGGGTGTTGAACTTCGGCTCGGTAGAGCTTTCCTTTGTCGCTTTGGGCGTAGAAGCAGTAGCGTTCGGAGGCCCAAGTCTCGAAACTGCCGGAGACTGCCTGGTGCGTTTGCAGTCCGTGGAAGCTGGCTTCGAAGCTGCGGTCGCGGCGATCGGAGCGGTAGTAGGTGTGATTGTTCCGATGCTGGACGGTCATGTCCGCTAGGAAGTAAGGAAGGTGGAAGAAGCGACGGGCGATCCAGACGGGAAGACGATTCGGAATGTCCAAGCTGAAGAACCATACTCCGGGCATGCCGTCTTTGACGACGTAGGTGCGGATGTTGATCTCCGGAAAGTCGCTCACAGATTTTGGCTTGGGGCAGGCTCTTGGAGCGACCCCTTGCATGGAGAAGGGTACCACGGCGATCCACGCTTTTCCATCGAAGGTATCGATATCCAAGGATGCGGGGATGAGCGGGCGTAGGTCCTTGACGTCCATCTCCCAGTGCAGGAACAGCAAGTCGCGCCAAACCTGCTGCAGCAGCCAAGGGCGTTCGGGAAGGGGCCAGGGGCGGTGGCGGGTTTGAGATAGGGCGGGGTGTATTCTCATGTCGCCAGGAGCTGGCCGAGGCTGACAGCGAAGGTAAGGGTCCAGAGGATGGTACGGATCCAATTTGTGGATACGAGCCTAGAAATGATCTCGCTCAGGTTTCCGTGGGTTTGCAATTTATCGTGCAAGGGAACGGAAAGGGCAAAAGTGGCTACCCATGAGCTAACTGCCAATGCGAAGTGGATGACGGCGAGCGGCTCCCGGTAATTTTGCAGGACTTGAAAGGAAGTGGCGACGAGTTGAGCGATCATGAGAGGGGCAGCGATGTATCCCATTTTTCGCGTATAGTCGCGGTGCCATGCTTTGAAGGCATTTGCTTCCACTGAGCGGAAGCTCGGGTAGATGACGGCCTGCACGATCCAGATCAGAACGAGCAGGCCGGTGTCGACGATCAGGAGAACTGTGGAAAGCTCGGGCAATCGTGTAGCCTCACTTCACATGCAGCACGCCTTGCATGATGGCCCAGTGTCCGGGAAACGAGCAGATGAACGGATACTTGCCCGGTTCTGTTATCGTGAAGTTGATGGTCTCGCTCTCCCCGGGACCGAGCACCTTGGTGTAGGCCACGACTTGGGAGGCGAACGGCTCCTCGGTGGGAATGTACTCGTTGCCTGCAGCGGCTATCGCGGCGTTTCCGAAGCCAGCCAGGTCGGTGCCGGGCTTGAGCACGACGAAGTTATGTCCCATGGCCGCTTTGGGGAGGGAGCCGACGTTCTTGAACGTGACGGTCGTTTCTTGGCCTGCGTTCGTCTCGAGCTCGGCTTTGTCGAAACGCATGGTGTCGTTTCCTGTGATCTCGAGGCTGGCGGCGCTGGCAAAGGTGGTTGCTGTGGCCAAGGCGAGGGTGGCGATTCGTTTAAGTAGTTTCGTTTTCATAGGCGTTTACGATGTTCACTTAAACTAACGGGCGGTCCCGCGTTCTATTGCCCGAGAGTGCCGGTATAAGCGGAGGCGAAGGGAGCTATTAGCGAGCTTGCGCAGCTCAGGTTTGGATTGGTTCAAATCTGACGCCCGCGGAGCGGCCGTCCCACCCTGGCGTCTTCGGAGAGGACCCGCCGCCCGGGGTGGAATAGGAACGCGGACGGGGCCGAGGCCCGCGTCCGCGTGGTGCGAAAGTTTTTGCTGAAGCTTCGCCTACTTCTCTTGGAAGAGGTGAACGTCGCGTTGCGGGAATGGGATGGTGATGTCTTCTTCGTCGAAGCGAATTTTGATCTGCTCGTTGAAGTGGAAGAAGAGGTCCCAGTAGTCTTCGACTTTGACCCAGGGGCGGAAGGCGAAGTTGACGGAGCTGTCGGCCATTTCCGCAACTCCTACAAAAGGCTTTGGTTCGGCCAGCACGCGCGGTTCGGCAGCGATGATCTCCTCGAGCACTTTCTTCACTTTGCGAATGTCGTCGCCGTAGCTGACTCCCGGCACGATATCCAGGCGACGGATACCTTTCTTGGTGTAGTTTTCGATGACGCCGCTGGTTGCCACGGAGTTGGGGATGATTTGGGTGCGGTGGTCGAGGGTGACGACCGTGGTGGTGAAGATGCCGATGTCTTCCACGACGCCTTCCGCTCCGCTGGCCACCACGTAGTCGCCGACGCGATAGGGCTTGAAGATGATGATGAGGACGCCGGCGGCGAAGTTGGAAAGGGAGCCTTGCAAAGCGAGTCCCACTGCGAGTCCGGCGGCACCGATGATTGCCACGAGGGAGGTCGTCTGGATGCCGATGCGGCTGAGGGCGGCGATGATGACGAAGGTCATCAGGAGGGCGTGGGTGAGACCGGTGGCGAATCCGACGAGAGAAGCGTCAATGTTTCGCTTCTCCATAACGCCTCGCAGCCCCTTGGTGACGAGGTTCGCGAGGAAGCGTCCGACTACGAAAATAACGATCGCAGCGAGAATGCTGAGTCCGTAGAGGGAAACGGTTTCGGTGATCTTTTCGCCGATAGCGTTGAGGTCGACTCCGAGGAATTCCGAGGTGGATTCAGCGACTTCCGAGGCGACGCTGGTGGATGCTTCTTCTTCTTGGGCCATGGTATGGATCTTTGCTTGGTTTAGTTTAGACTAGGGAGGGTGGAATGTACTGATGCGTAGCGTGTTGCGAAACTGCGATTCTCGCAACCCGGATTGTTGAAAAACGGGTAAAGAATGGGTGTCGGTCTTGGGGGAAGGTGTTTGTGATTTGCGGGCGAGCCGGTTGTATCCAAAAAACCCGCAACGCTGGGGCGTTTGCGGGCTTCAGGAAAATGGGTTTGATGCAGGGATTAGAGGCTCTTGAACCAATCTTGGAAGTACTCGCCGACGAAGGGAACCTGCTTGCGCGAGCCCTCGATAGCGCTGATCAGTCCGATAACCCAGAAGATGAAGGCGGCGATCATGCCGACCGGCCAAATCAGCAAGCCGAGCAGGGGAATCGCGGCCAAGATGCTGGCGGCGACGCTGATCAGGATGATGCCGAGCATCTGGCGTAGGTGGAAGGAGGTTTGCTCGTCTTTCGGGTTGTTGGTGACGAGGGCGATGACCCAGCCGATGATAGTGATGTAGGCTACGATGCCGCGAGTCTTAGGATCCATTGTTTCTAGAGGTTAGGATTAAGTGTTGGTTAGGACTCGGGAAATGCAAAAGGCTTTTTGGGGAGGGCTCAACTCTGAAGTGCGTCGAGGACTTTACTCAATCTGACGAGGTTCGATAGAAGATGGCGCCTTCCGCGTCGAGCGGCATGCTATAGAGGACCTCCGGCGAGAGCTCCTTGATTTTGTGGAGCGGTTTCCAGCTCTTTAGATCCGACGACTTCTCCAAGTAGTAGCTACCGTTGTCGGTGTCTGGAAATTCAACTACAGGTTGGCTTGCGGGGCCGCCAATACGGATGGCGTTTGGCTTGGCTGGTTGGGGGCTGCCTAAGTAGAGCTGCGCAATGCGGGCCCCGTCTTTCCTGAGGGGGAGAGGGAATTGCTTCACCGTGTCGCCATGGGTTACGGTGACTTGATAGTCGCCATAAAATCCGCGAGCGGAGAACGATCCGTTTGCGTCGGTGGCTCCGGCAAAGTCGTTCCACCAGGTTTCTTGAGTGATCTGGCGCCAGGCCACAGCATTCGGCTTTTCTCGCCAATCCGCGGTGTACATGGCGGCGGAGGGTCGCCAGTGAGCGTTTTCCCAGAAGCCCCATGCTTGGACTCCGACGGTGGCGGGGTGGCTGAACATGATGGTAAGGAAGTCGCGCGTGTAGTCGGCCTGCATGTCCTCGTCGTCGGTGCTGACGTCGAATTCGGTCACGCGAATGTCGAGTTTGGGAAAGGCGTTGTGATAGCGTTGCAGGATGCTGTAGACGAGCTCGATGCCGGTGGGTGAGGAGCTGAAGTGCCCTTGCATGCCGATGCCCGTGATCGGGGCGTCGTTGGAAACCAGATACGCTATGGTATCCTCGAAGTGCTTTTGGTGGGCGAAGTCGCGTCCTCCTCCGGATAGGATGCTGTAGTCGTTGAGGTAGAGGCCTTGTTGTGGGAGGTGGCTGCGGGCGCGGTGGAACCAGTCGAGCATGACTTGGTCGCCGAAGGCTTCCATGAGGTAGAAATTGTCGTAGGGCTCGTTGAGCACGTCCCACTCGTCGATAACCGGCTCGCTGCGGCTGGCGACGTCGTCGATGTGGTCGAGCACGATTTGCTTGGCTGCAGGGTCGGCGCTGGCGGGGTCTCCCTCGGGGAGATAGCGTTGGATGAGGTTGGGCAGGTTGCGCTTGGAGGGCCAGACCATGACGTGCCCGCGGGTGTAGATGTTGCGTTCCTGTAGCCATCGCATGGCGTCGAGGGTTTGCTGGGCGTTGAAGCTATTTCCCCATTCGCCGGCCCAGGGTCCCCATTTGAAGTCGTTTTCCGGACCGCTTTGATTGAAGAGATCGAGGAACTTTTCGCGATAGGTTACGTTGTCAGCTGAATCGCTGAAAATGCGACTAGCTACGATGACCGAGCCGAAATGGTAGGCATGGCGGACGAACTCCACGCGAACGTTCGCGTCCGGAACGGGGTTCCCATTTGTATCCAGAACTTGGATGGAAAAGTTTCCTTTGCGGTACTGCTCGATGCGAGCTGCTGCGGCGCTGCGCCAAGGTGCGTCTGGGTCGCGACCCGCGTAGCTGGGGCGGGTCATGGGCAGGTCGCCGACAGCGAGGGTGTTCTTGAAATTGAGAAATTCAATTCCGCCGACTTCCCAGATCTGTGTTTTCGATCCAGCTCCGGCGCCGATCTGAAGGGAAAGAGAACCAGCGGGTCGCCCCTCCGACATTTCGAAGGGGAACATGTATTCAACCCAATCCTGGCCAGCTGTGATTTCGCGTTCGAGGTATTTGGGGTATCCTGCCGATTGCGGGCCTTGTGGAAAGATGGTGGCGAATCCCACGCCGGACTCGTCCTTTGACTCTATAGAGCGGAAGAACACGCGCACGAAAAGGATATCGCCTTGGGCCACGTCAGCGGTGCTGTTGATTTGCAAGGCGCCATTCCAGTATTGTCCTGCAGGGTTGGATACGGTGACGCGCAGCGCTTGGTTAAAGTCGGGGTGGTTTACGTCGACGATCTCGGAAGAGGCTACGGGGCTGCCGTTGAAGCTGCCCGGCCAAAAGTTGCTGGCCAGGGGATTGGCGGGAATGAGGCTGATGCCTCCCTCGGGAACGGGAGTTTTCGCATCGGCGAAATTGAGAGTCGCGGTCGTCAGGACGAATAAGCGAACGAAGAGGCTGGGAATTCGTTTCATGGTATTGGGGGGCGACCCAGTTTCCACGCACCCGCCTTATCGGGAAAGAAAGAAGCGACTCTTCCTATAGCATGAACGGACTTTTCCGAAACGGAGGGGAGCGAATCTAAGGGTTTTCCGCTTGTCGATGTTCTGAAGGGGGCGGATGATGGTTTTCCAATGGAGGGAATGAGCGACTTGTCGAAAACCTTTGCAGCCTTGGGTATCGAAGAGGGTGATGCTTTGTTGGTTCACTCCTCCCTGAGCAGTCTGGGCGTTCGATTGGAGGCCGGTCCGAATACGGTGATTGAAGCTTTGCTCGACTGCCTTGGGCCCTCGGGAACCTTGTGCTTTCCGGGATTGAGCTACTTGAACGTGACGCGTGAGCAGCCGGTGTTCGACGTGCGTCGTACCGCGTCGAACGTGGGTATCGTACCTGAAGTGTTCCGCAGGGAATTTGCGAGCCACCGCAGTTTGCATCCGACTCACTCGGTTTGCTGCATCGGACCGCTGTCGCATGAGCTCACGCGTCGCCATCATCAGGATACAACACCTTGTGGCGAGAACAGCCCGTTTTCCTTGTTGCCGCAGATGGGAGGAAAACTATTGATGCTCGGCTGTAGTTTGCGTCGCAATACGACGATTCATGCGGTCGAGGAATCGGTGGGGGTGCCTTATGTGTTGGGAGGGAATCTCGAATATACCTTGTTGGACTGGGATGGAGGTTCTCGCAGACAAGTCTATCGCTGCCATGGTTTCGATGGGTTGGAGCAATGGTACGAGAGGGTGGTTCCTAGCTTGCCGCCGCAGTCATATGTGAAGGGCAAGGTTTTTAAGGCTGAGGCCTATGTTATGGATTTGAAGGCTTTGTGGGCGGCTGCGGTTCGGTTGCTGGAGGAGAATCCTTACGCTTTGGTGGGGCCGATCTAGGGTGTTTTCTACCGGTGCGGCAGGCGGCTTGCGATAACGACTCCCAGTAGGCAACCGCATAGGTAAGCGATCAGGTCGATTGGATCGAAGCCGGATCCGAGAACCAGCTTTCCGAGGACCGTTTGCCGCAAGCTGTTTATCCATGGAGCATGGTATAATTGGCTGAACTCCACGCAGAGCGAAGTTGCCATCGCAAGGACGAAATGGATCTTTAGGGAGATCTTGGGGAAAATTAGTATCCAAATGAAAAATACGAGGGTGGCCCACAGCGCATCGCCGGGGTAGTTTCCTGCTATGGGATACTTCCTCGAAAGCAAGCCGACTACGATGGTGCAGAGGGCGATGATGAGAATGGGGAGTCGGTTTCTCGGGGTAGAGGGCTGAGTATCGTTGGCTGAAGGGCTCACGTCTGAGATTGCAGCAAAGCGATACCATGCCGGCAAGTCTGGCGTGCGGGGAAGACAGGGGTCGCTCAATAGACGGTGGTGTCGGGATTTGCCATGAGGCGGAGGAACTCGATGGACAGGTCAGGTTGTGCGCGATCGAGGTTCATGGAAAGTTGCTCCGTTGAGACCTGTCGGATTCGCTGTTTACAAAGGCAAATCGTGTCTAACCCGATTTCGAGGGATGGTAAGCTGTAGTCGGTTGTGTTGACCAGTATGAGTTGGGGGCCAAGTCGCGAATCCCACTTCTCCTCCTCGTAAAAGATCGTCCCGTCTTCGAAGGCGTAGGCGAATAGATAGCGTTCGCTCTCGGGGAGAATTTGGAAGCGAGTATGGCGTACACCCGTGAAGTTGTTTACCACGGTGAAGGAGCGCTGCTTGGTGAGCAGCTGGGTGAGCATGTCCAGCTCGAAGCGCAGCTCGGGTGGGGTCTCCCAAAAGGGAATGACGCTGCCGTGATGATAGGTCAGGTAGCGGACGAGCCTAGGCGAGTAGCTGTTCTCGTAGGCGGCGAAAAGAGCGGAATCGAGGGGGAACTCGAACTCCGCATGGGCGGTGTACTTTATGATCGTACCGGCCGTGTGGATACTGAGGGGGCTGTCCTGGTAGTGCTCGGCGTCGAGCTTGGCTTGGGTGAACCTCAGCCGGGCTTGTTCCCCGGCCAAAGCGATGGCGAATAGGAAGCAGCCCAAGATAATGGCTCTAACATACATAATATCCTACATATGTAGGAATTAGGTTTTTGCAACCGGAATTTCGATAATTCCTTGGGCTCGTCGCGCTCGTGCAACGCGGCCGATGCGGCGTCGAACGCAGTGACGAAAGCCAATCGTCCCTCGATTTTTGCTTTCTTCGGACGAAGCCGAAGCTGCCTTGGAGCAATTAATGGCGGCTGCGAGGATTCGTCCTCGCAGTCGCGTCGGGCCCTGGATTGTTTCGGAGGCGATGAATCTCAGCGCTCTCAAGTCCTTGCCGGCCAATGTTTGGATTCTGGCGGCCAGCCAGTCTTTGGCCATGAGCATGGTTCCCATGATGATCCTAGTCAGCAGCTTGCTGGCAGCGGACATAGCGCCGGACGAGTCGTTGGTTACTTTCCCGATCGCCCTGGTGGTAGTAGGAACGGCTTCGGCGACGGTTCCGGTCGCCTATGTCATGAAGCGGCTAGGGCGCAAGAAGGGTGGCTACGTGGGATTCGCCTGTGGCTTGCTGGCATGCGGCTTGGGGTTTCATGCGGCCCGTGACGCGTCCTTCCCCTTTCTTCTGGCCTCGTCCTATTGCATGGGGGTGGCGACCGCTTTTGGGCAGCAGTTCCGATTTGCTGCCTTGGAGAGCGTGCAGGATCCGGCCAACTACGGGCCGGCGATTTCCGCATTCATGACCGGTGGCCTGCTCGCGGCCTTTCTGGGTCCTGAAATTGGAGCTTCCGGACGAGACCTTCTACCGGCTCCTTTCGGCTTCGCGGGCTCGTTCGCTTTGTCGGGCGGCCTGCTTTGCGTGGCGATCTTCTTGTTCTCCTTTTTCAAGGAGCCACGGCGGCTCAGGGAAGAAGCGGTGACGACGGACCGGCCGCTGGCAAGCATCGTTCGGTCGCCCGCTTTCTTGCTCGCTGCGGGGGCTGCGGCATTGAGCTACGCGGTTATGAGTTTTATCATGACGGCCACGCCCATCACGATGCACGAGATATGCGGATTCGGCTTAGCGGATACCAAGCGCGTGATCCAAGCTCACATCCTTTCCATGTTTCTGCCCAGCTTGTTCTCCGGTTGGTTGATGAAGCGTTTTGGCCCGGGCAAGCTGATGCTCGCAGGCAGCTTGGCCTATGGAGTGGTATTGCTCGTTGGCTTGCAGGGGCAGGAACTGGCGCACTTTTGGGGCGCTTTGATTTTGCTGGGCGTTGGATGGAATTTCCTTTTTGCCAGCGGTACAGCCTTGTTGCCGCGGGCCTACGCTGGAAATGAACGCTACAAGGCTCAGGCCGCCAACGACTTTGCGGTGTTTGGATGCCAAGCTGTGGTCGCCCTCTCGGCGGGTTGGTTCCTATACCGTTTTGGCTGGTCCGTCCTGTTGCTGAGCTGCTTGCCTTTGGTGTTGTTGGCTGGAGTTGTATCTATTTTACAGATACGAAGGTCCTAGGGGACTATCTCCGTTTGATCTCGTAGAGCTCGATCTCGAAGACGAGAACGGAATAGGGTGGTATGTCTCCTTGCTGGGTCCTTCCGTAGCCAAGCTTGCTGGGAACGTAGAAACGGTACTTGTCGCCCACGTTCATCAATTTGATGGCCTCGCGACATCCAGGGATGAGCTTGTCTAGCTTGGTAGAAACAGGTGTCTCGCGCTGTAAGGTGTTTTCGAATACCGTTCCGTCTATCAAGCTTCCCTTGAGGTGAATGCTCACGGTGCTGCGCCAATTGGGGAACTCGCTACCTTCCCCCTTTCGCAGCAACTGGTATTGCAGTCCGGATTTCGTAGAGTGGATCTCTGGCTTGGCTCTATTCGATTCCAAGAACGCTTTCTCTTCCGCTTTCTTGGAGGAAGGTCGCCCGAAGCTGGAGGGCGTGGGTGCCAGAGTAAGGTATGCCGCGAGGCAGGAGCACAAGAAGGTCAGGAATCGAATGGGCATTTCCGATGACACACCAGAGCCCGGCTCGATGACCAGCCAAAAGGCGGGCCGCGCTTTTGCCCATATCGTGGGCGGCAACGGTTGCTCAGTGGACGAAGGCGGCTTCTCGCGTTGGGAATTCCGCTTCGATGCCCAGCTCGTCGAGCACGTCGCTGGCGTCGTAGTCGGACTTGCCTTTGAGGAAGCGGTGCAGGTCTCGCATGATGCCGGAAGTCACCAGCGGGTATTCGATGCCGCCCCCTTTCATGGCATGCGGGAATCCAGCGGTCGCCAAGAGTCCGTTGCAAAGGCAGCGTCGTCCGACGCAGTCAGCGAGCTTGCCTCCCTTTCGCAGGTAGTCGGCTTCCGGTTCTGCGGCGCAGCGCCAGCCGATGCTGCCGTCCGCCTTTCGATAGGCGCTGCGAAGGTAGCCGTGGTTGCAGCTTTGGCGTTCGCGGTCTTCGGGGGCTCGGCCGCCCTCGGTACCGCTGAGGTTGAGGGTTTTGAAGGGATAGCCGGTGGGGGAACCGCGGCCTTCCGTTTTTGTTTGCAGGTCCTCAGCGAGGGCGTACGCGATCGCCCGGTGCCGAAGGCTTGGCTCCATGCCGGATTCCGAGCAGAAGGCGAAAGCGGTACCGACTTGAACCCCTTGGGCTCCGAGGGCTTCGGCTTCCGCGATGGAGTGGGGAGCGTCTTGTCCGCCTGCCAGCCAGAAGGGGAGGCCCAAGGACTTGATGCGTTCGAGGTTGATTTCGTCTTTCGGTCCGTAGCGTGGCGTGTCGCCGCTCTCCACTTTCCAGCCGCGTGGGGCGGCGTTGTGGCCGCCTGCGATGGGCCCTTCCACGATAAACCCGTCCACCCCGCCGCTGCGGGACAGGGAGATGGCGAGCACGTGCGAGCTCACGATCGCGAGAAATTGAGGTCGCTTCAGCACGGGCAGCGCGCCCTCCACGAGACTGGGGTCGAAGGGTATCTCCACGTCGTCTCCGTTTTCCACGTTGAGCTTCAGGGCGCAAGGTTCGTGGGCGCAGAGTTGATCGATGAGGCCTGGGATTTCACGGGGGATTCCCGCTCCCATGAGGACTGTATCGACGCCGGCAAGCAGTGCTCCGTAGAGAATGGGGAGCGTGGGGGCTTGGATCTTTTCCAAGAGATTGATTCCCACCGGCCCGCGGACGTTGCGCTTGGCGAGCCATACTTCGCAGAAGGAAGCAAAGGTAGCGAGTTCGAGGAGGGGCTTGGGGGGACTGACGCTGAAGAGGGGGACGGGCTTGTAGGCTCCGGGGCGTTCAAGGCCCTCCGGCTTGAACCATCGCTCGAGGACGCGAGTGGCTAAGGCTCCGTCGGGAAAGGCTGCGGCCGCTTGGCGGATGGTGCCGTCTTGGTCGCCTTCCTGCAGGCGGCAGGCTACCACACGATCGATGGCGGTGCCGGAAACCACGCCCATCTGGCCGCGGCTGGCGACCGCTCGTGCGAGCTTCCAGCCGGAAATTGCGATGCCCATGCCGCCTTGGATGAGCTTGGGCAGCTTGGAAGTGGACAGATCTGTAACCATGTCGCCCACTCTGGAGAGGCCCGCCCTCTAATACAGTGAATAAAATACAAAAGAGTAATTATTAGGGCGTCGAATAGTTCGCTTCAGCTCCAGCGCTTGCGAGCAGGGGGCTCTTCGCGGCCGTTGGCATGCTGGAAGGCGGTGCGATGCGTTGGAGCTCTAGCTTGACGGAAAACCTGAGGGATTCCCTGAAGCTTCCTCTTTGGGCTAGGCTTGGCGGGGATGGCGTGCTTTACTGTTTTTTAGCGTTTCGCGTTTTGGCGAGCCACTCGTTCTTCGTCCCACTTGTCCATGAGCCGTGTCCGAATTCTCCGCGTTTCCTTGCTCAGCTTGCTCCTTCCTCTGTTCCTGCCCTCCTCGCGAGCGGATGCCGAGGCTGACGTGGTGAATCAAGCGATCAATGCCTTGGACCATTTCATGCAAGCAGGGATGGAGAACGACGCTCGCCGCGGGGCGGGCTTGCTCAAGGACTTCTACACGAATGCCCGTCGAGCCGAGTACGATACGCAGTTGCTGTATCGTCGCCAAGGGGAACTGCTCTCCAACTACGTTTCCATTTCCAGCGATCTTTATGGCTATGAAATCCGCGAGGTGCTGGGGGTGACCAGCGTCCGTCTGGAGGGAGGGATCGAGACGCTTGCAGGGGTTACGGCTGAATTTAAGGCGCGGGTGGTCTACCAGAAAAAGCGTTGGCGAATTGCTAACCTTGAGATCGATTAGTGACGTGTCATGCGTCAAACGTAGCGCCGCGCTTCAGCGCTAGGTCGCATGCGAAATTCGGCCTGTGACAGAACACTAGCGTTCCCCGTTTGATTTGTTCGGCTGCGGTGGGTCCTGTATCGAGTAATGGGATACAGGCTCTAAAAGGGAGAGCCCGGTGAAGAGCCCTCCCTTTTTTGCTTTCAACTGGATGTGGTGTGAGATCTAAGCCTCGAACTTGAAGCTGATGGCGATGTGGGCCTTCACGTTCTTGCCAGCCACTTGGGCGGGCTTGAACGACCATTTTCGCATGGCGTCGATGGCGGCTTCTTCGAGGTCGTCGTGAGTGGACTTGGAGACCGCGGCCCGACTGACCTTGCCGGTTTCGTCGAGAATCACGTGCAAGCTGACGAGTCCCTTGAAACCAGGCGCGGCGAGCTGGGGCGGCGTGACTGCGGTGCGACTGCGGACGACGCTGGGCTTGGTGTCCCATACCGTGTAAACGCCGCTTAAGTCGGGATTGGCTTCCATCCATCTTTGGACTGTGGAAGCGCTCTCGGACTCGAGGTCGGCGATGGCAGTGGTGGCGTATCCGCCATCACTGGTTTTGATCGTGACTTCCCTCTCGTTCGCGTAGTCGATGCTGCCTTCGTAGACGGTTCCGTCCGTGGATACGAAGGTTTCTGCGACCAAGCGGGTGAGAGAAGCCAGACTGAAGAGGAGAGCCGCGAACGCGACTCTTCTTAGCTGAGTTCCCATAGTAGACATCTTTTTGAATTTGGTCGGTGCGGTATTCGCAGCGACGGGGCTTAGATCGGTGTCTGCTTGAACTACTTTATTACAAAATTAGGGTTTTTGCTTAACTCTAGGGAAGCCACATATACGTATCCAAAAAACAAGTATGAGCGTAATCTTTTCCTTTGCTGAGGTTCTATGAATGCTTTGCTTGAGACAGGGGCTTAGCGACTGGCGTCGATTCGGTACTGGAGTTCCTCCTTCTCCCACAGGGCGACGAGCTGGGCGAGCTTATCGGGATGTGTATCAGCTAGATTGTTACGTTCCGCACGATCGTTGGTGAGGTGGTAGAGTGCCCAGTGCGTTTGATCTTCGCGTCGCATGACGATCTTCCATTCGCCGCGCCGATAAGCTCGATTGCCGGCGTGGTGGAAGTATAGGCCGCGAGGCTCCCATTCGGGATCGTGGGCAAAGGTGGGAGTGAGACTGAGTCCGGGCAGGGGCGGAGCTTCGTCAAGTGGGGGGAGGTTCTTGCCGAAACGAGGCAATTCTGGAGCGATGCCGGCGATATCGAGAAGGGTGGGAACGATGTCGACGATATGGGCGGGAGTGCGGCGGAGTTCTCCGTTTGCGGCGATGCTCTGGGGCCAGTGAACGATGAAGGGGCTGGAGATGCCGCCTTCGTGGTTCCAATGCTTGTGCAGGGAAAAGGGGGTGTTGGCGGCGGTGGACCAGCCGGGGCCGAGGGCGAGGTAGCTGTCGGCGCTGCCGGATGCTGCGCCGGGGAGGTGGCGATCGCCGCGGTTGATCTGTTCCGCGGTAGCCCCGTTGTCGGAGAGGAAGAGAAAGAGAGTGTTTTCGAATTTTCGGTTGGCTTTGAGGTACGCGACGAGGCGAGCGAGCTCTTGGTCGAGCCGGTCGACCATGGCGGCGTGCACTTCCATTTTGCTCGCCTGGTAAGCCTTTTGCTCGGGTGTGAGGGAATCCCAGGCGGGCGCGGTTCCGAGTTCGCCGGGATCGATCTGCTCTTCTAGCTGCGTTTGGCTGAGGCTCCAGGGGGCAATGGTGTTCTCTTGTCGGCGGGCGAGCGGACCTTGGTAAATTCCGAGCTTTTCGAGCCGGGCTTGCCTCTCCCAGCGCAGCTTGTCCCAACCTTCGCTGTAGCGTCCTTCGTACTTGGCGATATCTTTTGCTTTGGCGTGCAGCGGGAAGTGCGGAGCGGTGTAGGCAAGGTAGAGAAAGAAGGGGCTGTCGGCGTGGTCGCGTTGGTGTTCCTCGAGAAAGTCGATGGCATACTGGGTGGTGTCGACGGTGGTGTAGCGGCCCTCCTCGCGGCCGACGGGGGGGAGCTGTTGAGCGTCGAGGTAGTGGTCTTGCGGGCTGAAGAAGCGGTCGTGGTCGGCGAGCTGGTAGGAACGATCCCAAGCGTACTCTGCGGAGGAGGCGAGTCGACGTAGGTGCCACTTGCCGCTCAGGTAGTTGCGGTAGCCGGCTTGGCGGAGGCGGTTGGGCAGGAATTGAGTCCAGCTTGGCCAGTCGGTTTTAAGCTTGGGATCCATGCCGACCTGTTGGGCGTAGTAGCCGGTCATCAAGGCGGCTCGCGAGGGCCAGCAGCGTCCGGTATTGTAGAACTGGGTGTAGCGCAATCCGCCCTCGGCGAGGGAGTCGAGGGTGGGGGTCTGGATTTCTCCCCCGTAGCAGCCGAGGTCGGAATAGCCGAGGTCGTCCGCGAGAACGAGCACGATGTTGGGACGTTCCGCCGCGCTCAAGCAAGTGGCGACAAGCGAAAGGAAGAGGGCAATCAAGGGGCGATTCATGGAAAGTCGAAGTGACGGCTTAGGGGGCCGAGGCGGCTAAGGGAATGCGATTCAGCCTGTTTGTCACGCTTGCCCCCGCGCTACAAGTAGGAGCGTTTCCCACCTTCCGTTTGTAGGGCGTCGTGCCGGAATTTAATGACAAATATTAATTTCAAAAATGAAATACAGAAGAGGCGTATTTAATTTATTTGGTATCTAAATTTTGACTTAACAGTTTAATTGAAGCGTTTGGGCGTTGTCATTGGGTTAAGGCGAGGGTGTTGTATGCTCATGAAAAACGTTCCCCCCCGTTCATCCTTTCGCTTCGTCGGCGGTTTTTGTGCCCTGTCTGCAATTGCCCTTTTCCTTACAGGCTGCGGCCAGCCCTCCGTCCCGGAGGTCACGGTGTTTCCGGCGCCGGGCGACTTGAGCGAGGTGGAAGGTTTGGAGGAGTCGGCGCTCTTCGACGTGTCGGTGAACGGCGAGGACACCTTCGTGTACCGAGGATTCCAGAAGGAGTTCAACAAGTATGGCTTTGCTAAGAAGGGGGGGCATTATGTGAACTTTTCATTCGCCAACACGGCAGTTACGGTGGACGTGACCACCAGCAAGCCTTTCTCCTCCTTCTCGGTGAAGCCGACTCAGGCGCTCGTAGAGCGTGTATCCGACACGCAACTACGATTCACCTTGCAGGATCCCAGCAAGTTTCTGGTAACGGCGGAGTTTGAGGAGTCCGGCGAGAATTGGCTGGTTGTCGCTGCGGACGGTCCGGAGCAAGAGGTTCCGTCGAAGGACGATCCGAGCGTCCTCTATCTGGAGGCAGGGGTGCATAAGTTTGGCCGCTCCTGGGATCCGTTCGTGGATGGAATCAAGACGGTTTACATGGAGCCTGGGACGGTTGTGGAAGCGACGCTCAAGGTGGTTGGGAAGGAAGGTCTTACCATCAAGGGCCGCGGCCTTTTCGCGCAAGGGTTCCGTCCGCATGCGAAGGTGGAAGACCCGCTGCAAACGGAGTGGCTGGGCGATTGCATGGGGGCCTACTTTCGCGAGTGCAAGGATCTGAGGTTCGAGGGATACGCGGTGATCAATTGTCCGAGTTATCAGCTTGAGGTCGCGGATTGCGACCGGGTTTCCGTCGAGAACCTGAAGCTGCTCGGCTTCGGCTGGAACAACAACGACGGCATGCACCTTTACAGTCGTGACGTGACGGTGGAGAACTCCTTCATCGCGGGTAACGACGACCGCATTTGCGTGACGGGGCTCTTCGATAGCGAGGACCGCGAGATCAAGACGGTTGCCGACCAGAAGGCCCGCATCAAGGGCTGCGACGTAGGGAATCTGGTGATACGGAATAACGTGTTCTGGGGGCAGCGCAACGGTGGTGACATCATGCTCACCTGGAACGGTAGCCACACCTGCGAAGACGTTTTGATCGAAGGCTGCAAGAGCATCGGCTTCACCAACAAAGGCTTCCTTTCGGCGATGCATGGAGGCTCGGTGGTGATCAAGGACGTGACGGTTCGCGACATCGAAATCTACCATCACCGTTTGACCAGCGTGCTGGTGCGCGACGCCAAGACTTGGGGTGACGGAGGGGGCGCCATCGACGGGCTGACCTTGGAGAATATTCAAATCCACGCGGAACCGAAGGAGGTATCCCTATTGCTGACGGGGTGGAGCGAGGAAAGCCCGATCCGCAACGTGACCCTGCGCAACATCACGGCCAACGGCCAGAAGATCACCAGTTTCGACCAGACCAGCATCGAGACTAACGAATTCGTGAAGAATGTGGTTTGGGAGTAGGCTGGTGGAGTTTTGAGATAAGCGAAAGGCATCGCTCGCTTTTCGCATCTATCTCAGAGGCCAGAAGTAGGCGATGATGGGTACGGCGACGATGGTTGCTATGACATTCATAGGGGTGCCGACTCTCAGGAAGTCGGTGAAACGGTAGCCAGCGAGGTGTGCGACGTAGGTGTTTGTCTGGTAGCCAATCGGGGTGGAGTAGCTGGAGGAGGCAGCTACGGCTATGGCTATCAGGAGGGGCTTCAGGTTCAGGTCGAGTTGGGCGCTAAGGCTGGCGGCGATGGCAGCCATCGTGATAGCGGCTGCATTGTTGGTGAGGATCTCGGTAAGCAGAGACGTGGCCACGAAGACGATGGCGATCGTGAGCAAGCCATTGTATTCGGGGAATGGTGACAGGGAAAGGCTGTATTCGATGCTTGACGCAGCGATGGTGGAAGCTCCGGAGCTTTGGAAAGCGGCGCCGACACCGAGCATGGAGGCAATTAGCAGGAGAAGCCGCCAATTCAGCGAAGAGAGTGCGTCGCGGGGAGATATGCATTTTGCGGCGATGAGAAAGAGTGATCCTGCAGGTGCGGAGACCGCGATGGGGAGCAGTTCGAAGGCGCTGAATAAAACGATACCGCATAGGATGGCGAATCCGATGGCGATACGCTTGGAATTTACGTGTTCGATGCGGTGAACTTTTGAGAGACCAGGTGGAGTTGGGTTGTCGGGCAGCATCCTCTGGCCTACGAAGGCTAGGTAGACACTGGAGATGGCGAGGAGGGGGAGCCCCACTTTTGAGAGTTCGAAAAAAGTGAAGGGCGGATGCCCAAGGCTTTCGCCATAAGCGCTGACGACTAGGTTTGTGCTGGTGCCGATGAGGGTACAAGAGCCGCCGAGAATGGCGGCGAAGGAGAGCGGCATGAGCAGCTTGCCCGGGGGAAGCTTGGAGTGTTGTCCATAGGAGATGACGACAGGGGCGAGCAGCACCACGACCGCAGTGTTGTTGAGGAGAGCGGAAACCAGGGCGATCACGAGTATCATGCCGAGAATGCTATAGCTGGGTTTCGCTTGGGGCAGGCACTCGAAGGCCTTTTTTGCGAGGGCAATTGCTCCAGCTTTTTCGAGAGATGACCCTATGACGAGCATGCCGGCGATGGCAGCTATTCCTGGATTCGCGATGGCTCGGAGAGACGCTTCAAGAGGTAGAATCTGGGTTGTGACAACGATGGCAAAACCGGCGAGAGCTGTGAATTCATCGGGGATGCGGCGCCAAATAAAGCTTCCTAGCATTAGGGCTAGGAGGACGAAAATGGCGATTGTTTCCCATTCGTTGGGCATGAGGCGAAAGCTGCTTTGTCTTTCATTTTTGAGCGATATTGACCTCAGGCCAAGACTAATATCTGGTTCGAGAGGCTTGGGTTTTGAAACCGAGAACGAACGCGAATCGATGCTAAAAGTGGGAAGCGATTCGCGTGGATTAGCGCTTACTCTTGCCCAGTTTTTTTGAAACGCCAGGGTCTGCTTTCAAGAGTCACTTTATCTGTCGTGAGCTTGAATAGTTCCTACCATCGGCTTCTTAGGAATGTATCGATCTGGTTGATACGTTCCTCGGTGTAGAAGGCGGGGCCGCCGTGGGCGGCTCCGTGGATGACTTGGAAATCGCACTCGAGGCCGAGGGCTTCGTACTTGCCCTTTAGCTCGTGGGATTGGTTGATGGGCATTTGCGGATCTTGGTCGCCGTGCAATAGCAGGCAGGGCGGGTCGTGGGCGTCGACGTGGAAAACGGGGCTGGCGAGCTGGGCGGTGGCGGGATCGTCCTCCGGTTGCGATCCGAGGAAGAGCTCTAGGGCGGGCACGCGGACATTGAGTCCATGCGGGGTGGACTGCTGGAGGATCGTGGTGAGGTTGCTGGCGCCGAAAAGGCTGACGAAGGCTTGGACGTCCGAGCTCTGCTGGAGGTGCTCGCCGACGGTGCCTTCGAGTTCGGGGTGTTGGTTGGTTACGCCGACGAGGGCCGCGAGGTGTCCTCCGGCGGATGAGCCGGCGATGGCGATCTGGCTGGCGTCGTAGGGGAGCTTTTCAGGATTGGCTCGCAGGTAGCGAATGGCCGCCTTGATGTCGTGCACCTGGGCGGGGAACTTGGCTTGGGGCGAGAGACGGTAGTCGATGCTGGCGATGGCCCAACCTTTTTTGAGTAGGGACTTTATGGGTACGCTCTCTCGGCTACCGGCTCTCCAAGCTCCGCCATGAACCCAGACAATAAGGGCGGGGGCGCTAGCGTTGGGAGTTGAGGGGAGATGGAGGTCGAGGTAGAGAGGGGTGTTGTCGACGCGGGCGAACTCGAGTGTGATGGGCTCCGCGGTGAGGATTGGGGCGAGAAAAAGGGAGAGGAAGAGGATAGGGCGTGGCATTATGGGGAGTGGGAGTTGCGGCGTGGCGCGAGCCCTACGATCTAAATGCGGACGAGGTGGAACTCGTCCCTATCAGTTAAGGGGCGTAGTTGACGTGGATGGGGCGGCCGCCTTCGGGGATTTCTACACCGCGGGCGGTCATGACGGCTTTGATGGCGTCGATGGTTGCGAAGTCAGGTTTGAAGTTTCCAGGACGGTAGCCTTCGGCGATGAAGAGCGGCGTCCAGCCGTTTTCATTTTTTGTATTCCAAATCTGGATATCGGCACCTTGTTCGTTGAGGTAGGCGATGACTTGGGGGGCGTTTTTGTAGGCGGCGCCGTGCATGGCGGTGTCGCCGTTAGCGGCTACGGTGTCGAGCGGGGCTCCGAGCGAAACGAGGAACTTGACGGCTTCTAGGCATTCCTCTGGCGTGCCGGCTTCTTCTTCGGGGGCTTGGCTGCCCACGCCGGCTGCCACCATGAGCGAGGTGGTCCCATCTTCGTTGGGGATCGAATAGTCGGCCCCGAGCTCGATGAGCAGCTTCATGTACACGAGGTCTGCGGTGTCTGCGGCGAGGAGGAAGGGTGTGCAGCCGATCATGCTGAAACGGGCGCCGTGGGCTTTGCGGCCGGTGGTAAGTCTCGCATTTACGTCGGCCCCTTTTTCGACGAGAGCGCGGATAAGGGTGACGCTGTCGACGGAGCCGGTAACGAGGGGCGGGGGTTCGCCGTCAACGCCTTCGCCGCGGTCCGGCTTGCGTACGCGAACCATGGTGTGCAGCGGACTGAGGCCGGTGCGCATGTCGTTGGGATCGGCTCCGCGTTCGAGCAAGTCGAGGCAGAGGTCGAAGTGCCCGTTTTCCATGGCGAGGATGAGCGGGCTGGTTTGGTCCTTGGCCAGCTTGCCGCGGGAGTTCTCGACTTGCATGGCTGCGTTGACGTCGGCTCCTTGGTCTAAGAAGAAGTGAACCATGTCGCGATGTCCTTGGCGTACGGCGAAGAAAAGGGGAGTGTATCCGGAGGGCAATGACAGGTTCATGTCGGCTCCTGCTTCCATGAGCAGTCTTGCGACGGCGACATGGCCTTCGTCGGCGGCCCACATGAGAGCGGTCTGGCCCTTGCGCTCTGTGGTTTCGACGGTGGCGCCGGCGTTGAGCAGGGCTTTGACGGATTCGATCTTGCCGACGCGGGCGGCGGTCATGAGCAGGGTTTCGCCGCCGTTGAGCGTGGTGTTGGGATCGGCTCCCAGCTCGAGGAGCTTTTTGAGAATTTGGCTGTTGCCGTTTTGGCAGGCGATGGAAATTGGGGTTATGCCGTATCGCGTTTTTGGGGACGGGTCGGCTCCTGCCTCGAGGAGGGCGAGGGCAGCTTCCGTGTTGTCATGGTAGCAGGCCCAATGGAGGGCAGTCATGCCGTCGACTTGGGAGGCGTCTAGGTTGCTCTCGGAAGTGAGGAGCGAGGTGAGGGTGGCGGTGTCGTTGGCTTCGGCGGCGTCGGGGAGGGATGAAGGATGGGGGATGAGGGATGCGGTGGGAAGGAGCAGGGCGAGGATTAGAGACTTTAGAGGTGAGTGCATGCTGGATCGGGGTTGTTGATCGCGGCGCAAGGCCGCTTCCCACGTTGATGTATCGCGGCACAAGGCCACTTCCCACATGGATTACAGGGTGATGGGTTGGAAGAGTTCGCTTATCATGCCGTCGGAGTCGCCGAAGGACTCGATGGGGACGCCTATTTTGTCGAGCAGGGTGAGGTGGAGGTTGGCGAGCGGGGTGGGCTTGTCGTAGCGGATGTGGCGGTTGCCTTGCATGCCTGCGGCGGCTCCGCCGGCTACGATGGTGGGGAGATTGGTGTGGTCATGGTTGTTGGGGTTGCCCATGCCGCTTCCGTAGAGGATGAGGGAGTTGTCGAGCAGGTTGCTGTCGCCTTCGGGGGTGGCTTTGAGCTTTTCGAGGTATTCGGCGAAGAGGGAGACGTGGAAGGCGTTGATCTTGGCCATGCGGGCGATCTTGTCGGCATTGCCTCCGTGGTGGGAGAGGGGGTGGTGCGGGTCGGAAACTCCGATTTCTGGATACGCTCGGTTGCTGGTTTCGCGGGCGAGCTGGAAGGTGGAGATGCGGGTGATGTCGCCTTGGTAGGCGAGCAGTTGCAGGTCGAACATGAGGCGGGCATGGTCGGCGTAGAGTGCGGGCACTCCGGTGGGGCGGTCGAGATCGGGCAGCGGGTTTTCTTCGGTGTCCGACTCCGCTTTCTGGATACGGCGTTCGACTTCGCGGATAGAGTCGAGGTATTCGGTGACCTTGTCGCGGTCTTGGGCTCCGAGGTCGCGTTTGAGGCGACGGATATCGTCGGCTACAGAGTCGAGCAGGCTGGCTCGCTTTTGCAGGGCGGCGCGGCGTTGTTCGGGAGTGCCGCCTTCGCCGAAGAGATTTTCGAAGACGAGTCGTGGGTGGGCTTCGGCGGGGAGTGGCGTAGTGGGCGAGGACCAGGAGAGGTTGTTTTGGTAGACGCAGGCGTAGCCGTTGTCGCACTGGCCGACGGTCTGCAGCAGGTCCATGGCGAGCTCGAGGGAGGGGAGCTGGGTGGCTTGGCCGATGTGCTTGGCGGCGACTTGGTCGGCGGTGGTGCCGAGGTAGTAGTCGGTGCTTTCGGTGACTTTTGCCCGGGCGGCGGAGAGGAAGGCGGAGTTGGAAGTGGCGTGGGAGCCGGGGTAGGCTGGCTTGAGCTCCATGTTGGTGAGGACGCTGACATGGTCCCTCACGTTGGCGAGCGAATCGAGGATGGGGGAGAGGGTGTCGAGGGTGTTATCGTTGCCGGGGGTCCAGCGGGTGATGTCGCAGCCCATGGGCATGTAGACGTATCCGAGGCGTTTGACGGGCTGGGTGATGGCACGCGTTTTGCCGAATACGCTGGCGGCGGGGACCATGGCGTCGAGCAAGGGCAGGGCGAAGGAGGCTCCGACGCCTTTGAGGAAGGTTCTGCGCGGAATGGATTTCTTGGTGATGAATTTCATTTTGGGTGCTGGGGTCGGTGTTTAGGGATTCTTGGTTACGGGCTTCGCGACCAAGGTCGCTCCTGATTGGCCAACGGTGGATCGCATTTGGAAGGGGGTGCTGTTCACGATGCCGAGGATGAGAGACGAAAATTGGTAGTCGTCTTGAGCGGCGTCGCGCACGATTTGGCGGATAGCGGGGGCGTCGAAGGATTCGACGCCGCGGCCGATGGCGAAGGTTAGCAGCTTTTCGCTCAAAGTGCGGGCAAAAAGGTCGGGCCGCTCCAACAGGCCGCTTTCGAGGTCGGCGATGCCCGAGGCCACTGTTCCGTCGGGCAAGCCGCCGGAAGCGTCGATGGGGATGCCATGTTCGAAGTCTCTCCAGCGGCCGACCGCGTCGTAGTTTTCGAGCACGAAGCCGACGGGGTCCATGATGTCGTGGCAGCTGGCGCACTGGGGGTTGGCCCGGTGCTCGGCGAGGCGTTCGCGCATGGGAAGGCTGAAGTCGACCTTGTTGTCTTCGAGGTCGGGCACGTCGGGTGGCGGAGGGGGAGGCGGGGTGCCGATGATGTTTTCCAACACCCAATTCCCGCGAATGGTGGGGGAGGTGCGGGTGGCGTAGGAGGTTACGGTGAGCACGCTGCCGTGTCGCAGGATGCCGCCGCGGTGGTGTTCGGGATCGAGCGCGACGCGGCGGAAGCGGCTGCCGAAGACGTGGGGAATGTTATAATGCTTGGCGAGGCGTTCGTTTAGGAAAGTGTAGTCGGCTTGCAGCAGGTCGGTGATGGGGCGGTCTTCGCGGAGAACGCTTTCCACGAAGAGTTCGGTTTCCTTGCGAAAGGCCTGGCGGAGGTTGTCGTCGAAATCTGGGTACAGGCGCAGGTCGGGAGTGATGGATTCCAGGTTGCGCAGGTAGAGCCATTGGCTGGCAAAATTGTTTACGAGGCTTTGGGAACGCGGGTCCGCGAGCATGCGGCGTACTTGATTGCCCAATACGTTCGCTTCGCGGAGTCGACCAGCGATGGCGTGGTCGAGCAGCTCGTCGTCGGGGATGGAGCTCCAGAGGAAGAAGGAAATGCGGGAGGCGAGTTCGAGGTCGCTGATGAGGTAGGCGCCGTTTTCGGGCAATGTTTGCGGATCGCGTTCGATGCGGAAGAGGAATTCTGGGCTGACGAGAATGGAGTTGAGGGCCATCTCGATGCCAGCCTCGAAGCCCGCGTCGACGGCGGCTTCGTGGTAGAAGCGCAGAGGCTTCTCAAGGTCCTCGCTGGTGATGGGACGCCGGTAGGCCCGCTTCATGAGGGTGGCGAGGATTTCCTTGGCGGCAGCTTCTTCGTCGTGGGGTCCCGTGGGGGTGCGGGTAAAAATTTTCTTTCGGCTCGGGGTGTTGGCGGCGCCTTGACCTTGGTAGGGACCTGTAATGGAAACTGAATACACCGCTGGCGAGAGGCGCGGGTGGCGGTGGAGGTTGAAGTGGGCTTGGTGGGGCTTGCGCTTGTTCTCCAGCAAGGAGTAGGACTCTTGCACGAAGGTGACGCCGAGATCGCGGGGGCCGGCTTCGATGCGGGCGCGGATCTTGAGGTGTTCGTCGACGAGGGAATGGTCGCGGCGGCCGTCTTCGGGGCGTTGCACGGTGAAGCGTTGCAGCAGCTCGCGGTCGAGCAGGATGTCCATTTGGTGTTGGCCTCTGAGCCCTTCGACGTGTTCGTTGCGGTCTCGGGTGAGGCGTACGGTGATCTCGTATTCGCCGTCTTGGGGGAAGTTGTAAGGGATCAGGGCTCCGCCGCGAGTGCCGAGGGGCAGGCCATCGATGCGTTTCTCTTGCGTGAGGTCGGCGGGCACGCGAAAGACGTCGCCCTGTACGCTGTCGTTGGGGGTGCCGATGGCGAGGCGGGTGACTTTTTGGGCGGCGGTGATGTAGCGGTCGAGCAGGGTGGGAGAGAGGTTGCCGACGGTGATGTTGTCGAATCCATGGCTGGATTCGTCCTTGGGCAGCAGAGCGGCGGCGTCGATTTGCACGCCGAGCAGGTCGCGGATGGCATTCTGGTACTCGGTGCGGTTGAGGCGGCGAAAGGTATCGGTGCGGCCGGGCTGAGGTTGGGCGGCGGCTTGGGCGTCGAGGGCGCCGACGAGATGGCTGAGGACTTCTTGGTATTTCTCCTCGCTGGGTCGTTTGCGGGCGGCGGGCGGCATTTGGCGGGCGTCGAGGCGCCGCACGATGTGCTCGAAGAGTTGCGGGTCGCTGGTGGGGTCGTCGATGCTGAGGCCTTCCAGCACGAGGCCGGCCTCCTGGTCGTCGACGTTGTGGCAGCTGACGCAGTTCTGGGCGATAAAGTCCTTATCCTCCGCGGAGCTGGGGAGCGGCGGCTGGAGACTGTCCAGGGTCTGGGCTACGAAGGACGTGAAGCGCTGGTACTCCGCTTCGCTGGGGCGCTTCAAGGGGGCCTCGCCTTCCTCGTCTTCGGGCGGCATGTCGCGGTCCTCCAGCATCCAGAGGATCTCTTCCCATTTCCCGTAGTGATTCGAGGGGGCTTGCTCGAGCAGTGTTTGCAGGTCGAACTTGCCTTTGCGCTTCTCGGGGTTGTGGCAGTCGATGCAGTATTCTTGAGCAAATCCGTGGAAGGACTCGTCCTGAGATTGGGCGAATGTCGACAGGCTGAGCGCCTGCGAGGCGAAAAGGGGGGCTAAGTAAAGACGCATTTGGGGAGCGTGTCTTGTTTTTGGGGGGGCTTCGACTATTGCATGTTATTAGGCAGTTGCATAGCAGATATTAGGTGAACCGTTCAGAAGGGGCCGGAAAATCGTTTCCAATTGTAGGAAAACGGGATCGGGGAATGAATAGCCTGCTGGCTTGCGGCGTCTCATGCCTTGCCTAGGCTCCTTGTCTTTTGGCTCCCTATGAAATTCCTCAAAGCTGATCCCCAGACGCCCTTCTTCACTGCCGTTCTCATTTTGTGCGGCCTCATTCTGCTTTCCGGTTGCGAGACGGGAGAGTCGGCTTTCAAGCAAGGGGATTTCGCGGAAGCGGCTCGCGTTTCGGCGGACCGGCTTGCTCGTAAGCCGGACAATGAAAAGGCGGCGGCCATTTTCCTGAGGGCGTACCCGCAAGCGCGGGCGGAGTGGTTGGGCCGGGCGCGTCAAGCGGAGGAAAACGCGAGCGACCCCTTTCGCTGGGAACGCGCATTATCGGCTTACGAAGTATTGCAAGGCTTGTCGACTCGAGCGGCTCTGACTCCCTTCGCGGGGCAGAGCGGGATCGAGGTGGTCTACTACCATGCGGAAATCGAATCGGCTCGCGCGAAGGCAGCTGAGAGCCGTATCCAGTTTGCGGATGCGTTGATGGAGGACGACGATCTTTACAGGGCTAGGGAGGCTTACGATCACTATTTGGTCGCCATGCGATTCGCGGGCGAGCGGGACGATATCGTACAGAAGGCGGAAGATGCTCGTCGGGCGGGAACGCTGTTGGTGGGGATCGACCCGGTGCGCGCTCAGGGGCATAGCTTGAACCCCGGCAGCATGATGGCGGCTTTGGTCCATGAGCTCGAGGCTCACGGCCCGCATGGATTTGTCGCTTTCGTGCCCAGCAGCGAATTGGGGGAAACGAAGGCTCACCAGTACCTGGAGCTGAGCATCGGAGAGTTGGTGGCTAACCGCCATGAGGCGGAGATTGGGCAAACGGCGTTTCAGCGTGTATTGAACGCGTCGGTACAGGATGCGGAACCTGTTGAGGTCAAGGCCAAGGTATTCCGTCGGGAAAAGCGCATCGAGCTAGCCTGTCCGGCCCGGGTGCGCGTTTTCGAAGGCGCGGCTTGGGAGGTGGCGCTCAATCGCGAGCTACCGGGAAAGAGCTCTTGGGCGGTCCAGTGGGATGTGTTGCAGGGGGATCGCCGGGCGGTGACCGGTCAGGAATTGCAGTTGAGCGAGCCGCCGGACCCGGAGCACGCGGAGTTGATGCAGCAATTGGCGGAAGCTCTGGCGGTTCAGGCGCGAGATGCCTTGGCAAGCTACTATCGGGCAGGTTGACGGGGCTTTTCGACGAAATCCGGATTCTTGGGAAAGGGGTAACATGGGGGTAACATGCTGCTGCTAGTGTGGCAGCATGAAAACGAAACCTACTTTCCTCTTTAAACTGGGTGTTCTCTTCTCGGCATTGAGCCTCGCGGCGCTTGCCATAGCGTCTCCGCCGCTTGGCCTGTGGAAGGGAGAGATCAAGATCCCGGGCAGTTCCCTTGCGATCCTTGTGACCCTCGATAGGAGCGAGGATGGAATTTGGTCGGGCAAGATCGATATTCCAGCCCAAGGTTTGCGTGGGTTTGCTCTTGCCAATGTAGAGGTCGGTGAGTTCGCGGTGGGTTTCGCCATGGAGGGAGTTCCGGGGGAGCCGAGCTTCAGGGGCGTTTACGAGGTGGAGCAAAACCGGATCAGCGGCGACTTCACGCAAGGCGGCCAGACGTTGAAGTTCGAGTTGAAGTTCGCCGATGAAGCGGTAGCGGCTGAGCCTGTGCCCAAAAAAGGGATACCTGGGGAGGGTGTTGCGGGAGAGTGGTTCGGAGAGCTTGCGGTAGGGCCCTCGTCTTTGCGGCTCGCTTTGCATGTTGAGGAAAGCGATGAGGGATCTCTTTCCGGCACGATGGACAGTTTAGACCAAGGAGTGAACGGGCTGGAGATGGACGATCTTTTGCTCGAAGCGGGTAGGTTCTCTTATCAAATTTCCCGCATTGGCGGATCTTTCAAGGGGGACTTGAGCGAAGACGGCAGCGAGTTGCGGGGCGATTGGACGCAGGGCGGCCGCAGTTTTCCTTTGACCTTTCTTCGCCTCGCCGAGCCGGTTGCCCAGAATCGTCCGCAGGAACCGCGGGGACCGTTCCCTTACGAGGAGCGTGAGGTGACGTTTCGAAATGAGGCGGAAGGCCTCGAATTTGCGGGAACGTTCTTGGTGCCGCCAGGAGAGGGGCCCTTTCCAACGGTTCTTTTCTTGAGCGGGTCGGGGCCGCAGGATCGAGACGAGAGCCTGATGGGGCACAAGCCGTTTGCGGTCATCGCGGATGCTCTGGGCCGCAGGGGAATTGCGTCTCTGAGGTACGACGATCGGGGCGTCGGGGGTTCCCAAGGGAAGCTGATGGAAAGCGAAGTGGGGCAATTTGCGGGAGATGCGTTGGCAGGCGTCCGTTTCCTTGAGCAGCAGGAGGAGGTCGACCTCGATGCCCTAGGCTTGATCGGCCACAGCGAAGGCGGATTGGTGGGGCCGATGGCGGCGACTCAGGACGAGCAAGTGGACTTTCTCGTCCTGCTCGCGCCCCCTGGAGTCGCCTTGGACAAGCTATTGCTGCGGCAGGCGAGCGATGGGTTAAGGCTCAAGGGAGTCGACGAAACGTTGATCCAGCGAATCGAGTTGGATTCGGCGGGCGACTTGGAACTGATCAAGGATAGAAGCCTCTCGCGTGGCGAGCTGGTGGCACGCTTACGGGAGCGGAGCGCCCGCATTCGCGCTCAATATGATGAAGGCGTTTTGGAAGCTTTGGGGTTTACTGATGCAGTCTTCGAAAGTTCCCTGAAATCCGTATCCACTAAATGGTTTCGTTCCCTCATGAATGCCGATCCAAGCGACTACCTGGATCGAATAAGCCAACCGACGCTGGCTCTCTTTGGAGAGCGGGACGTGCAGGTGGCGGCGGATGTGAATGCGGAAGCATTGAGGGCGAGTTTGCGGAGAGCTGGGAACGGGCGTTCGCTGGTGAAGGTACAGCCGCGGCTGAATCATCTTTTCCAGAACTGCGACACGGGAAGCATCGAGGAGTACGGTCGTATCGAGGAGACCTTCGATCCCGCTACTTTGCAATTGATCGGCGACTGGATTTTGCGGCAGAGAGGCTAGGCGGAAAGGGCTTGCCCACGAGGTACGGGCGAGGGAGAAGAGGTGGACAGATATGATTCGCCTCGCCCCAGCCGTATTTGTTGCAGTTGTCTCCCTGTGTTGCGGGGATTTGGCATGGGGGGAGTCATCGGGTATTTTGTCGAGCAGGCCCTTGAGCGCTCCACTTGAAGACGGCTACGAGGGCGCGCTTTTCGAAAAGATAGAGCCAAGGCGCTCGGGTTTGACTGCTGTCAATCGGTACAGCCATCCGGAAGCCTGGGGGAAGTATTGGCATCAGTACTACAATGGCAGTATCGGTACGGGGGTGGTTCTCGGCGACGTAAACGGGGATGGGCTTCCCGATGTATATCTCGTCAGCAAGGATTCGCCGAACGCTCTGTATTTAAACCTTGGAGACTTCCGATTCGAGGACGCGACGGAGTCAGCAGGGGTCGCGGGGAAGGAGGGATTCGCCTCAGGTGCTAGCTTTGTCGATATCGACAATGATGGCGACTTGGATTTGTACGTTTGCTACATCGGATTCGAGAACGAGCTCTACCTGAATGACGGGGCGGGCGTTTTCGTAGAGCAAGGAGCAAGGTGGGGATTGAACCTGAGCACAGGTTCGAACGCCCCCTCTTTTGCGGACATGGATCGAGATGGAGATCTCGATCTGTATTTGCAATGCAACTTCCTGCAGAAAGCGAGCAAGCCCGAAGGAATGCCCGATTTGCTTTTGGAGAACATGGGAGATCGCTTCGAGGATGTTACGGAACGATCAGGCATTTCGGGGCGAGGTCAGGGGCACGCAGCAATTTGGTGGGACTACAACGAAGATGGGTGGCCTGATGTCTACGTGGCGAACGACTTTGCTCCAACAGATCGTTTGTATCGAAACAACAAGGACAATACTTTCACGGATGTTATTCAGGATGCCTTGGTGAGCGCTCCCTATTTCGGCATGGGGGCGGATCTGGGCGATATCAACAACGATGGGCATCTCGACTTTTTGGTTGCAGACATGGCGACACCCGATCACGTAAAGCACCACGTTTCGGTTGGAACCCAAGGCTCCTACTTGCTGAGCGTATCCAAATCGAAGATCAGCCAGTTCATGTACAACATGCTCTCGCTGAAGATTGGGCCCGAACAGTTCGCGGAAGTGGGGCATCTGACGGGATTGGAAGCGACGGGCTGGACATGGGCGGTCCGCTTAGTCGACATGGATAACGATGGCTGGCTCGACGCCTTCTTCACTAACGGAATGGTGCGCGAGTTTCACAACAGCGATTTGGCTGCTCGGATGGGACAGGCTCGCAGCGTGATGCATCGAATCAAGGGATACGAGAACAGTCCGCCTTTGAAGGAAAGGAACATGGCTTTTCGCAATTCCGGAAAGCTCTCCTTCGAGGAGACGAGCGGGCAATGGGGCTTGGACGAATGGGGCGTCAGCTTCGCCGCTAGCTTTGCGGACTTTGATACGGATGGCGACCTGGATTTGATCCTCAACAACCTCGATGGTCCGCCCACTCTCTATCGCAATCGAAGCGTAAGCGGTGAGCGAGTGACGATTCGCCTAGAAGGTGTGGAAAGTAACCGATTTGGATATGGGGCGAAGCTGACGGCAAAGGCAGGCGATCAGCTGCAGTCTCGAGAGTTGAGCGCCCTGCGAGGATACATGTCCCAAGATGAACCTCATCTGCATTTTTCCTTTCTCGAAGCCAGCGCTATCGATGAATTGCGTATTGATTGGCCGAGCGGGAAAACGCAGGTCTTGCGAGATATGGAGCTCGGTCGTCATTACCATATCAGAGAAATGGATACTAAAGAGGAGAGTCGTTTGGCGGACGAGTCGACCTTGTTTGAAATGGTTGATCTCGATTTGGACGAGGAGTCGCTGAGCGAGGAAGAGTTTTACGATGCCTTTGCGCAGCAGCCCTTGTTGCCCTTCGACGAAACTTGGAGTGGTCCCCAGTTGAGGGTCGGAGATATCGACGGAGACGGTTGGGAAGACGTGACGCTCGGCGGGGCGACTGGACAGGAAACGCGGGTATTCCGTAATCGGGGCAACGGCAGGCTTTCTTTGGTCGAGTCGGATGTCTTTTACGACGATTACGACGCGGAGGACACGGGGCTCCTCCTTTTCGACTACGAAGGGGACGGGGACTTGGATATTCTAGCCCTGGCGGGCAGCATGGAGCTGGACGAAGGGAGCGAATTCTACCGTGATCGGATCTATTTAAACAGCGGAGACCTTGAATTCGTACGCATGCCGCAAGAGTCCTTTTCGACTCCGGCTCTTGCCTCCACGGCTTCCTGTTTGATTGACGTGGATGGGGACGGACGAAAGGATTTGCTCATAGGAGGCGGGACCTTGAAAGATCGGTATCCGTTTTCTAGTGACAATCAAGTTTGGTTGAGGTCGGAGCAAGGGTATCGCCCGGATACAGATTCCGGTTTTGCCAAACAGTTCGTGCTGTCCGGTCGTACTTCAGATCTGCTTGCGGTCGATATCGATGGAGACGGAGACGAGGATTTGCTACAGGTCCGAGAGTGGGGAAGTCCGATTTTGTGGATAATGGAAGAAGGCCGGTTGCTCCGAAGTGAAGGCGCGATCGAGGAAGCCGCCTTGCAAGGCGTTTGGACTTCGGTAGCTGCAGGTGATTTTGACGGGGATGGCCGACTTGACTTTGTATTGGGCAACTTGGGAGCGAACTCGAAGTTTAATCCGCGCCAAGATGCCCCGGATGTGATGTTTTCTCGGATACAAGGGGGATCAGGCGCTCAGCTCTTGAGTTACACCTGGGAAGGAAAGCTCGTTCCTCGAGAGACGAGAAACATCGCGTCCAAGCTTTTTTCCGAAGAGATAATGAGCGCTTCGCGCAGCTTCGAGGAGTACGCGAGGTCGCCGGTGGAGTCGCTCTTTCCCGATTTGGACGCAGCGTTTCGCAAAGATGAAATGACGCAGAGCCGTAGCATGGTTTTTTATCAAGGCCTCGACGGGCGATTCACAGCCAAGCCCCTGCCGGGCATGGCTCAGGTAGGGAAGGTGACCGACATAGTGGCTGCGGACATCGATGGAGATGGTGTCGACGACGTTATCTTGACGCAAGAGCCCTTGCCCCCGCTGCCTTGGGCTGGCCGTCGCTTGAAGGGAAACCTTTGTTTGCTTTTGGGGAAGGCAGAGAGGGAGTTCACAAGCGTGCTTCCTTGGCGATCGGGCTTGCAAGTGGACGGATATCCGAAGCATTTGGCCTTTGCCGACTTGGACAAAGATGGGCTTAGGGAACTCCTCGTCGCGATGAACGAGGGGCCATTGCTGGTGTTTGAGATGAACGAAAACGCGGCTCCAGCCTTGCGGGCAACCGCAAGCCACGAATGATCGAAGAGTGAATACCCCATTCCCCAAAGTTATCTTCCTGCTGTGCGTTGGCCTTTTCGGTCTGACGAGCAGGCCCGGAATCGCTTCGGCTCAAGATCAAGCAAGCGTGCAAGCCCATTTGCAAAGGGAATTGCAAGCGCTTGAAGCGGAAGGGCCGGAGCTCGCTCGCCTGCGGTCTATCGCTCGGCTTTACGAGTCCTTGGGGGAGTTTTCGAACGCTTCCTCGTTCGCGGAACAGGTGTGTTCTCATGAAGGTTCGGACGCGGAAGATATAGCGAACCTAGCTCGCATCTACGTCAAAGATGCAAAAGGGGAGACTGCTCTCGATTTGCTGAAGAACGCAGGCCAGCGTTTTCCGGATTCCGCCACCTTGCTCTATGCTCAAGGAATGGTCTACCTGGCGATGGACAAGGCGCCGGCAGCGACTTATTCCCTGCAGCGGGCCGCTAAGCTGGATCCCGATGATCCAAGAATCAACTACAAGCTTGCTGAACTCTTTTTTCGTCGAGGTAACTTGGAGCGGGCGGAAACGTTGTTGGAGCCGATCGTGGAGAGCGAGGCGGCATTCGATGATGCGGTGCTCTTGTATGGGCAGGTGCTGTTCGCGAGCGAGCGGGAACGGCAAGGCTTGCGAGTGATTGAGCGTTACCTAAAAAAGCATTCGGAGAGCGACAAGGCTCGCGGTGCATTGGTGGCGTTATTGCTGAAACAGGCGATGACGGAGGCGGAAGCCGGGCGCATCAGCCGAGCAGTGGGCCTGCTGGAAGACGCGGACGAGGTGGTACCGGCCGAACCGAAAATCCTGATGGGGCTGGCCTTGCTTGAGAACGAGCAGGGGAACGCTACGGCGTCGATCGCCTACTGTAAGGAAATCATCGATACGAGCCCTCGGGACTTGGAAGCCTACGCGTTTTTAGGTCGCTTGCAAAGAGTGGAAGGCCTAGCGGAGGAAGCGGAAGAGACATTCAAGGCAGGTTTGGCTCTAGCGGAGGAGTTGGGGGAGACGCAGCACGTCGCAAATTTCAATCGATTGTTAAATCCTTTCGAGTGAGGCGGCCTTGCCCGCATGCTTCGCTTATAGGAGCTAATGTGGATCAGCGCGACAGCTTATTATTGCTGCCCTAGAGTCAAGGCGAGGCGCTGCGGTGACGATGACAACCTAGGGACACCCTGAGTACTTCTCAGAGCGTTCCCTATTGTTGTTTGAATCATGGCAAACGTACTTCTAGTAGACCCCGACGAAGTGGCTCGCATGGCCATGGGCGGAATCGTATCGCGCAGCGGCAATCGTCTCGCAGCGGTCGAATCCGTGGCGGAGGCGTGGAAGTTCATTCGTGGCAACCTGAAGGTGGATATCATCTTCCTCGAGCTCAAGTTAAAGGGAGAGAACGGCTTAACCCTTGTTCAGGATCTCAAGGCTGACAGCTTGCTGCGCAAGATTCCGCTGGTAGTCTACACCGCCCATCCGGAGCGCGACAGCGTGAAGCAGGTGTTGGAGCTGCGCGTGCAAAACTTTTTGGTGAAGCCTTACCGAGAGGAGCTCGTTTATGCCGAAATCTCCAAGGCGCGTTCGGAGCCTTGGCTGGAACGCTATTTCGAGGCCGGCAATCCCGAGTGGGAGCCTGAACGCTTGAATGCGATGCTGGAGAAGCTTTGCAGCGCCTTGCGGGAGGGGCACAATTCGATCGCGAAGCGCAAAGCGGTAGAAGGGCAGCCGCAGAAGCCGCTCGTGGATTGGTTGAAGCGCCTCTCGCTGGTCGCCGACAAGACTGGAGCCGAAGGCGTGGTCTACTGCTTGGACGAGCTCGCCCTAAAAGCCTCAGCGGGCAAGTGGCCGACTGGCGACGAAAGCAATGACCCGCTCGATTTGGCTTCCCGGCTGATCGAAGCCTACTTGAAGCCGGACACGGTGCCGGAGGGCTTTTTGTCGGAAGAGGAAATCAAGTCGGAGGCGGAAGCGCGGGAGCGGCGACACTGGAGCGATGCGCTCGAGGAAGAACGCTGCCCGGTGGTGGGCATGGACCAGTTGAAGCGCGAATTCGACAAGATCACTTCCTGCCCGATCGCAGAGTCGATTTCCGCGGCCTATCAGATGTCGGCCACAGGTAGGCCGACGTCTCTGGCCCCCTTGCTGGACTTGGTGCACCGCGACCCCGGCTTGACCGCGGAAATTCTGGTGGCGGCCAATCGCCTCAAGAAGGACAAGGAAGACAAGGCTTCCGATATCGAGGAAACGCGCATGGGGGTAGGCTTGCTGGGAGAGATGCGCCTGGCGAGTATCGGACTGAATTTCGAGAATGTGGCGGAGCGCTACTTTGATTGGGGGCCTCAATTGAATTGGCCGGCCTTCCGCATGTTTCAGCTCGCGACAGGACGTTTAGCGGAGTTTGTCTGCAACTATTTGGAGATGCCGAACTTAGCCCCCATAGCCTACACGGCGGGCTTGATGCAGGATCTCGGCAAGATACTGCTCACGCGCTTGCACCCGTTCGCCCTGCCGGCGATCCACGCCCATGCCAAGCGGGAGCGGATCTCCCTCGCGGCCGCGGAACGAACTTTCCTCGATTGCACGACTCACGAGATCGCGGCTGCCTACGCGGAAAAACAAGGTCTGCCGGCGCGTTTCCAATCGGTGTTTCGCTGGATCAACAACCCCGAAGCGGCGAGTCGGGACGAAGAGCTGGTAGCGGCTGTTTCGCTCGCCCGCGACCTTTGTCGCTACAATCACGTGGGGTACAACGGAGATACGATTTTCGACGAGCCGGAGTCGCTGGCGGCGTCTCCCGAATGGCGCGTCTTGAGCAAGCGGGTTTACCTGAACTTCGACATGAAGAAGTTCGAGCGCTTGGCTCATGGGGAGTGCCTCGCGCTCAAGCGCGAGCTCGTGGGCAAGATGCCCAAACGGAGCGTGGCTTAGGGCGTGTTCGCTTTGCGTTGGACCTGAGGCGGCGTGCTTGCCACCTTTTTGGCATGAAAGGTCTCATCCTGTTTGTGGCAATTTGTGGTGGCGTATTGGCATCCGCCGCGCCTTCGAGGATCTTGTTCGTTGCGGGCGAGCCCAGCCACGGCTGGAACGAGCACGAGTTTCCGGCGGGCTGCGAAGTATTGGCTGACGCCTTGAATGCAAGCGGCCTAGGAGTGGAGGCTGCGGTTTCGCGGGGATGGCCGGAATGGCCGGGCGCCTTTGATGGTGTCGCCGCGGTGGTCATATATTGCGATGGGGGCGCGGACCATGTGGCGGAAGGCCGGGTGGAGGCCCTACGGGCGCTGCGCGGTCGCGGGGTGGGATTCGCTTTCTTGCACTACGCTTTGGAGCCGGAGTCGGAGGCCTTGGCAGGCTTCATGAGCGAGGCGATCGGGGGCTACTTTGACTTGAATTGGTCGGTGAATCCGGTCTGGGAATTGAAGGATTCGACCTTGGGCGACGGCGCGGCGACGAAGGGAGTTTCGCCTTTGGAAATCGTGGACGAGTGGTACTATCACATGCGGTTTCGCGAGGATGGCGGCTTCGAGCCGATCCTGTCGGGATTGCCGCCGATGAACTCGCTGGGAGCGGATGGGTTGCGTTCGGGCAATGCTGCGGTGAGGGCGGCCTTGGAAGCAGGCGAGCTGCAGCACCTCGCATGGGTTCGCATCGGCGAAAAAGGGCAGCGCGGCTTAGGGTTTACGGGAGGGCATTTCCATCACAACTGGAACGATCCGGATTTCCGCAAGCTGGTCCTGAATGGAATCGCCTGGACCGCGGGCGCAAGCCTGCCGGAGGCGGGAGTGGTATCCGATTTTCCGAACATCGTAACCTACAAGACAGTGGAAGAGGCGATCGCGCGGGATTCCTTTGCGGACGTGAAGGTGCATCTTGCCTTGGATCCCCAATTATTGAATACGCCCGGAAGGGGAAACATGACCTTGTTGCAGCAAGCGGTGATGCGTAAGAAAAACGCAATCGCCCTCTATCTGCTGGAGCAAGGGGCGGACCCTAACGCACGCACGGGCAGTGGTCAGACCACTGCCCATTTGGCGGTGACGCGACGTTTGCCAGAACTTTGCCGGGCTTTGGCAGAAGCGGGGGTGGATTTGGGGGCTCGCGACAAGCAAGGTTGGACCGCCTTGCACCTGGCGGCTGCCAAGAACCAAGCCGACACGGTTGCCGCCTTGCTGGAAGCGGGCGCGGATGTGAACGCCCTTAGCGACGCAGGTGGAACGCCTTTGCATGAGGCGGCGGCTAGTGGAGGTGAGGAGGTCTTGAGCCTGTTGCTGGAGGCGGGAGTGGATGCAAGCGTGGTTTCCTCCCACGGAGTCACGGCTTTGGATCTAGCGAACGAATACCAGAATGCGGCGGCTTTGAAGCTACTGCAGTGAGTCGTTTTGATAGGGTTGGCGGATCAGCGAGCGCCGCGCTTTACAGCGAACTCAGATCCACTTCCTGGATGTCGCCGGGCTTGCCGTCGACGGTGAGTTGCTTGCCGCGGTAGGAGAGGGTTGCGGAGCTCGGACTGTTGGGACCGAAGGAAATAGTGGCTCCCGTCAGCGCTCCCTTGTTCCACTCCATGGATACGGTAAAGCCGCCTCGGGCTCGGAGTCCTTGAACCGATCCCTCTGGCCAGGCAGCCGGCAGGGCGGGGAGCAGCACGATTGCGTCGCCGTGGCTGTGCAGGAGCATCTCCGCGATGGCTGCGGTGGATCCGAAGTTGCCGTCGATTTGGAATGGGGGGTGGTTGTCCCAGAGGTTGCCCAACGTGGACTTTCTCAGGATGGCGATCAGGTTTTCGTACGCTTCCTCGCTCTCGGAAAGCTGCGCGAACATGCCGATGGTCCAGGCTCGGCTCCAGCCAGTGGCAGCTCCGCCGTGTTCGAGTCTTTTTTCGATCACCTTCTCCACGGCGCTCCGCATTTCGGGATCGCTGTCGAGGTCGATTTGGTTTCCCGGATAGGCTCCCAACACGTGGGAAATATGTCTGTGACCCGGTTCCTGTTCGCCGAAGGGGAGTCGCCACTCCATGAGGCGTCCGTCCTGGGCTATTTTAGGTTGGTAGACGTGGGGAAGCTTTTGGGCGATGGCTTGAACGAAGGGATCGCTTTCCTTGTCGAGGGCGGCTGCTGCCTCTAGGTAGTCGTTGAACACCTGGAGGACCATGTACTGGTCGAAGCTGTTGCCGGAAGAGAAGGCGGCGCTTTGCTGCTCGCCGTTTTTGTCGGTGTAGAGGAAGGTGTTTTCGGGCGAGCAAGCGGGGCGTGCAACGAGTCCCTCGCCTTCGGGGTTTTCGATGAGCCAGGAGTCAACGAAGCGGACGGAGTCGGTGAGGATTTTCCAGTTGTCAGAAAGAATGGAAACGTCCTTTGAGAAGCGATAGTGCTCGAGGATGTGCAGGGTCATCCATTGCCCGCCGAAGAAGGAACCGCCCCAGCGGGCGGCTCGGGACATCATGCGAGCGTTGCCCCAGATGTCCGATGCGTGTCCCATGCACCAACCTTGCATGCCGAGTCGACGGGCCATTTCCTTGCCTTTGGGCTGGTAGTAGCGGATGAGGTCGATCAGGGGTTGGTGCAGCTCGGAGAGATTGGTGGTTTCGGCCAGCCAGTAGTTCATCTGCAGGTTGATGTTCAAGTGGAAGTCGGAACTCCAAGGTGCCCATTCGTGGGGATTCCAAATGCCTTGCAGGTTAGCGGGAAGGGTGCCGGGGCGGGAGGAGGCGATGAGCAGGTAGCGGCCGAACTGGAAGTAGTCTTCGATGAGGTCGGGATCCTGGTCGGCCCCATTTTGCAGGCGCAGGATGCGTTCGGGAGTTGTGAGGGATCGGGTCTTCGAATCTGTAGTTCCTAGTTCGATACGGACGCGATTAAAGTAGGCGGCATGGTCTTCGGTGGCGGCGCTTCGCAGCTCGTCGACGGTGTGTTCGTTGAGCTGGTCGAGGGTCGCGAGAGCCTTGTCTTGCCATCCGTCCGCGAGCAGTTGGCTGCTGTTGGCAAAGTTGAAATTGGTGGCGGCTGAGACGAGCAGCGTGATGCTTCGCTCTCCCCGAACGCGCAGTGTATTGTCGCTTATTGTGGATGGAGAGAGGCTGCGAATGCGTCCTTGGTATTTCAATACATCGACTCTGTCGCCGCTACCTTGTCCGTTTTTTACCAGGTCTCCGTTCTCTGCCTCCGCCCCGTCGAGAGAGACATCGAGGTCGATTGCTTGGGTGGATTGTATGTGAATTACGATGACGTCGTCGGGAGCGCTGACCCAGGTTTCCTGGTCGATGCGGGTGCCGTCCTCGAGCAGGTGTTCGGAGAGGACGATGCCGCTCGAGAGGTCGAGGGTTCGTCGGGTGCGGGCGAGCGGGCTCAGGTTTGGATAGGTGATGTTGAGCCAGCCGAGGTACTGGTAGCTATTGGGATCGACGCCAGCTTGCAGGTTTTGCTCGAAGTGGAGATCGGCCTCGCGGTACAGGCCTGCAGCTTCAAGCTCGCGAATCGTTTCGAGGTGCCGAAAGCTGTCCTCGGGCGTTTTCAAGTCCTCGCCTCGGGCCCAGATCGTCTCCTCGTTGAGCAGCACTTTCTCTTGGGGAAATTGTCCGAAGGGCATGGCGCCCAGTCGCCCATTGCCGGTGGGATAGGCGTCGGTCCACTCGTTGGCTGGCTTGTCGTCATGCAGGAGATTCTTGGCGAGGGCGGGGCTAGCGACAGCGAGCAAGCACGCGCCTCCGATTGAGAGCAGGGGTAAGGATCGCATGCTCAGCAAGTGCAAGCAGCTGAGCGCGTTTAGCAAGCCCCCGATCGGGTGAAATTTTTTCTGACGCAGTCGCAGCGGCAGCGACGCGGGACAGGCGGGAAAAAAAACTTAAGGTTGTGTTAATTTTGCGCAGAGCCTTGGGGGGCTGGCTGGGTTCAGTCGAGGGTGAAGGTTCGTATGCGATCGTGGTGCTCGACTGCTATGCTGATGCGATGGATGGCGATGATCCTCGCATCCTCGATTGTGTCTCCGACGCCGAGGATGCGTCCGTTGACCTGGGCTTTTGCCCCGCTGCTCCGTTGGAAGATGGCTCCGAGTTCGATTTCGGGAAAAGGCTCTCTGCTCTGGCGATTGCGTCTTCCTTGCTTCGGGCGAAGTGGACTGTTCAGCGAGAAAGCCTTGGGCAGCTTTAACCTTCTGGGCAGCAATACGTGGCGATACGTGGGGGTAGGTGCTTGGCAGCGGTCAAGGTAAACAGAGTGTCAACAAAGCTTGGCGGGATTGCATTGAGGTTGGTTTTGCTTAGGGTGCGGGTTTCTACGATCCCTGAAGCGTAGACGTCTCAATGAAATCTATCCCAGCTCTCCTCCTTGTCGTTTTGCGGCTTGCGTTCTTTATTGTCCCGGTTGCCCCGGCTGCGGCGGAACGGGATTTGACGCGTTTGCGCTTCGAGGCTCTGACGGACCGCTTCGAGAATTCGGGTGGGGAGATCCACCGCATCGCGGAAGGGCCGTCTGGCTTTATTTGGTTTGGGACCAACCAAGGAGCCTTGCGGTACGATGGCTACGAGATCCGAGCCTTCCGCAGGGAAGAGGGTAATCCGACCTCCCTGATCAACGATGCGGTTTGGTCCTTCCTCGTCGACGGCAAGAACCGGTTTTGGATCGGCACCCAGATGGGGGTCAGCCGTTACGTGCCGGAACTGGACTCGTTCGAGAACTATGTTCTCAATCCGGTCGACATGAACAACAACCTGAACAATCGCTGCAATGCGATTGTGCAGGACAGTCGCGGCAACGTCTACGCCTCCGCGGAAAGCGGAATCATCTATCGCTTCGACGAGGTAGAGAAACGCTTCGAGCCGATGAACGCTGCGAGTTTTGGCGTGATCAAGTCAATGGCTTGCGACGAGTTGGATCGGATCTGGATTGGCTCGTCCAGCGCGGTTTACCGCTACGATACGGCGACCCGCGAGACGCGAGCCTATCTCGAGGGGTTCGAGGGCAGCAGCGAGATGAACCGTAATTTCATTTATTCGCTCGACGTGGGCGATCCGGAGCGGATCTGGGCGGGAACCGCCTACCAAGGGGTGGTGGTTTTGGATGTGGAGTCCGGGGAAGCTCGCCCCTTGCCGCTGGAGCACTCCAACGAGCAGCGGGTGCATTTCTTGCAATCCACCGAAGACGGGAGGATATGGGTTTGTCATGGGCGTGGCCTTACTTTGATGGATCGCAACGAGCGGCGTATCCAGAATTACATGGCGTCCGATCGTGTCGACTCGCTTCCATCTGGGAGCATTCGTTGCTTGGCGGTTGACAGCCAGTCCAACATCTGGGTCGGTTCCGCCAAGTATGGGGCCCATGTTTCGACCAACAACAAGCGCTTCAATCGGGACTACTTGGAGAACGCCGCGAATCGTCCAGGCGTGACTTCGGTGGTTTCCCGCGTGCTTTGGACCCGGGGCGGCGAACGCTGGGTTGGATACTACCATGGAGGGATCGACGTCTTTGCGGAGGACGGGGCTCACCTGTTCGAGTTGCGTCACGATCCGGCGGACCCGAAATCGATCGGAAGGGGGGCGGTTTACTCGCTGATGGAAGATTCCAGGGGCCAGATTTGGGCGGGGAGTTTCCACGGCGGCCTGATGCGCTTCAATCGGGAAGACCGCAGTTTCAGCAAGGTCCTCGGCACTCCGGGCGGCGATCCCCGAGCGATTGCGGAGGACGAAGACGGGAATCTGTGGATTGCTCTCAAGGGGGCCGGCATTGCCCTCTATCATCGCGAAAGCGGACGTTTCGAAAGCTTCAAATCGGATCCCTTCAACACGAAGCACAGCTTGTTGGACGATTGGCCTTCGGACATCCTATACGACCCTTCCGGGCTCGTTTACGTCGCCACTCCGATCGGTATTTCAATTTTGGATACAGAAACGAAAGTCTTTAACAACTACACGCCAGATGCGACGAATCCAAACAGTCTCTCCAATGCGATTTGCCACACGCTCTTCCGCGATGCGGAAGGCAAGATTTGGGTCGGCACGGGATACGGCTTGAATCGTTTCGACCCGATTGAGAAAACCTTCAAGTCCTACACGATGGCCGACGGCTTGCCTGGCCATCAGGTGCTTTGCGTCACGCAGGATCGCGACGGCGATATCTGGGCGGGAACGGATGGCGGGCTGGCGCGGCTTGACCTAGGGACAGGCAAGGTCAAGAGCTACGACCATCTGGATGGTCTCATGTCGAACGACTTTTCGCGCAACTCAGTCGCCATGTCGCCTACCGGGGAAATCTATTTCGGGCAGACGGGAGGCTTGACGTTTTTCGATCCGAGCAAGATTCGAGACAATGAGATTCCTCCCCCAGTATTCATCACTGACGTGCAGGTCTTCTTCAAGTCGCTGAAGGTCGATCCAAGCGACCCGAATTCCCTGCCGAAGCATATCTCCAAGCTGGACGAGCTGGTGCTTACCCATGAGCAGAAGGTGCTCTCCATCAGTTTTGTAGCGCAAAACTACATACAGCCGCAAAAGAACCGCTACGCTTACTTGCTCGAAGGGTTCGACTCCGACTGGAACGACGTCGGAACCCGTCGGGAAGCGAACTACACCAACCTGAACCCAGGCAGCTACGTGTTTCGCGTGAAGGCTTCCAACAACGATGGCGTTTGGAACGAGGAAGGCGCCTCGTTGCGCTTGAGAATATTGCCTCCGTTTTGGATGACGCCTTGGTTCTTCTCTTTGTTGTTTCTCGCTGTGGTGTTGCTCGTGTATCTGTTTATTCGCTACAGGGAGAGGAACCTGAAACGTCGCCAACGCTCCTTGGAGGAGGAAGTGCAAAAACGGACCAAGAAGATCAACGAGCAGAAGCTGGCCCTAGAAGGGCAAAGGAGCCAGCTCGAGAAGCAGCGCGACGAGTTGGAGGAAGGCCGGGAACGGCTTGAGGAGAAGGTGGAGGAAAGAACCTCTGAGCTGGTCAAGGCCAAGGAAAAGGCGGAGGAGTCGGATCGTCTCAAGTCGTCCTTTCTCGCAAATCTGTCTCACGAAATTCGTACGCCGCTCAACGCGGTTGTCGGCTTTTCAACCTTGCTGAAGGAAACGAAGGCGAGTGAGGAGGAGATGGTGGAGTACCTCTCCTTGATCAACGAAAACTCGGATTCGCTGCTGCGGCTGATCGACGATATTTTGGATTATTCGCTGATCGAGGCGAATCAAGTGACACTCGACGAGAAGGATATCTTGTGGGACGAGTTTTTCGACAATGTATTTGCCAGCCATAGTGTCTTGCCTCGGGAGGAAGGGGTAGAGCTACTGTGCGAGAATGCCCTTCGGGGGCAGGAGTATTCGATGGTGACGGACCACCATCGATTGCGCCAGGTGCTGGACAACTTGCTCACGAACGCCTCCAAGTTTACCAGCGCGGGGTCCATCGTTCTGGGAGCTCGAATCGAGGGAGGGGTGTTTTGTATTTACGTCAAGGATACTGGAAAAGGAATCCCTTCGGAGTTTCAGGAGGTAATATTTGACCAGTTCTACAAGCTGAAGGAAGACGATGTGCAAGCGCGTCGGGGCGTAGGGCTGGGCTTGGCGATATCCAAGCGTCTCGTGGACCTGCTAGGTGGAGAGTTGTCGGTGAAGTCCGAATACGGCAAGGGATCCAAGTTTAGCGTTCGCTTTCCGCTCTCGGTGCTGCACCGAGCAGATGAGTCGGATTCGGGATTCGGTTCGGATGATGAGCTTCCGGAGAAGCTAGTCCGAGCCCGCAGCGGCCGCGTTTTGGTCGTCGAAGACGAGACGAACAACTTCTTGCTTCTGAAGGCGATTTTGAAGCCAACGCGCTTCGAAGTCGTTTGGGCGGAGTCAGGCGAGAAAGGAGTTAAGGTTTATCAGCAGGAAGGGCCTTTCGACCTTGTCCTGCTTGATATCAAGATGCCTGGCATCGATGGATTCGAGACCATCCGCAGGCTGCGAGCGATAAACCAAAATGTACTGGTGGTGGCTCAAACGGCTTACGCCATGGCGGATGACAAGATACGCATCTTGGAAGCGGGCTTCAATCGCTACGTCTCCAAGCCGATCAAGGCCAAAGAGTTGCTGCAGGTATTGGCCGAACTCTTGCCGGACGAATCCTAGGGACGGTTGTCCTTGGTCTTTCAGCCAGCGGCTTGATCCCGTCTATTCGTACGTTCCGAAAGAAAAACCGAGCTTCTGCAATTGATTGCTGATCAGGATCGCTGTAGGGGAGATCGACATGAATTATCGCCCCTCAGAAAACCGTTACTCCAAGCCAGACCTCTACCGCCGTTGCGGACGAAGCGGGGTCAAGCTCTCCCGCCTCTCGCTTGGCTTGTGGCAGAATTTTGGAGACACGCGTGACTTCGAAAGCCAGCGGGCTTTGGTGCTCGGAGCCTTCGATCGCGGAATCACGCACTTCGATTTAGCCAATAATTACGGACCGCCGCCGGGCACTGCGGAATCGAATTTCGGCCGTATGCTCTCGACCGACCTTGCTAGCCATCGGGACGAGCTCATAATTTCCAGCAAGGCGGGCTATCACATGTGGGACGGCCCCTACGGAGATTGGGGGTCGCGCAAGTACTTGATCTCAAGCTTGGACCAAAGCTTGAGTCGCTTGGGCCTGGAATACGTCGACATCTTCTATCATCACCGCCCGGATCCGGATACGCCGCTGGAGGAAACGATGGGGGCCTTGGATCACATCGTTCGTTCGGGAAAAGCCTTGTATGTAGGGATTTCCAACTACAAGGCGGAGCAGGCGAAGGAAGCGATTGCCCTCCTGAGGGAATTGGGTACGCCCTGCCTGATTCACCAACCGCGTTACAACATGTTTGATCGTTGGGTGGAGGATGGCCTGCTCGACCTGCTTGCGGAAAATGGGGTGGGTTGCATTCCGTTTTGTCCGCTTGCCCAAGGCTTGCTGACCGATCGCTACTTGAAGGAGATCCCGAGCGACTCTCGCATCGCGACGGGCTCCCCCTTCCTGAAGTCGGACGCTATTACCGATGAACGAATCGCCATTCTGAAGCAACTCAACGAAGTGGCGGCGGCCCGCGGGCAATCGCTCGCTCAACTGGCTCTTATCTGGATTTTGCGTAATCCAGCTGTCACGTCGGCCTTGATCGGCGCCAGCAAGCTGAGCCAGGTCGAGGATAACTTGAAGGCGCTGGAGAGCGCTGAACTCTGCGCCGAAGAGTTGGCTAAGATCGAATCGATCCTGGCGTCTGAGTAGGTGTCGCGCGATGGGGTGGCCGCAGTCTCGGCGGCCGCTTCCTTCACTCCGCGTAGATCATCTTCTTGGTCATGCCCCCGTCTACTACGAAGTTTTGTCCGGTGACGAAGCCGGATTTCTGGCTTAAGAGATAGGCTACCATCTCAGCGATGTCGTTTGGCGCGCCGATGCGGCCCGCGGGGTGCTGTAGCTCGTCTGCTTCACTCGTCTCCTCTAGCGGGTCAGTCTGTATCCAACCGGGAGATACGGCATTGACGCGTATTTCAGGTCCAAGGCTTACGGCTAAGCTATGGGTGAGAGAAACGAGCCCGCCTTTGGATGCAGAGTAGGCAAAGGTATTTGCTTCGGACTGGAGGGCGCGAGTGGAGGCGATATTAACGATGGCTCCTCCCGCCTTGCGGAGGTAGGGCGTCGCCGCTTTGGCGCAGTAGAAAGGGCCGCTGAGGTTTACGTCGAGCACTCGTTGCCAGTCGTCGACTTCCAATTCCTCGATGGGGAGCCGTCCCGGATTGGCGATACCGGCGTTGCAGACGAGGGCGTGTAGTGGGCAGGTGGATGCGCAGATCGAATCGATCGCCCGAGATATGGCTGGATAGTTTGCCATGTCGCAATCGTAGAAGCGTACCTGTTCAGGCAATCCCGCGCCGGCTGACGTGTCCTGCCCGAGTACGGAGACGTTGTAACCTTCGCCGAGCAAGGTTTGCACGATGGCGCGGCCGATGCCGCGTTCTCCTCCGGTTACGATAGCGGTTCTGGTTGGTTTCATTCGATTTTTAGGGGTGGTGCGCTGCCGCATCGTGGGCGAGAGTGGGGCAGCCTCGATCAACTTTATGGCTCGATTTCTGGGAATAGGAAAGCATGCTTTTCGACATCGCTTATTGTTTCCTACAGCGCTTTGTAAAATTCACCCAGATAACCCTGTGGGGAGGGCTGTCGTGCGGCTTGGGCTTGTCCGACTCCAAAGGGGCTGAACTCTGGGATCTTAGCTTGGAAGAGCTGTTGGAGATTGAGATCAACACGGTGGACAAGTCGCCTCACAACTTGCTGGAGCTGCCTGCTACCGCTTGGGTGGTGACGCAATCCGAAATCGATGCGGGGGGATATACGAACTTGATCGACCTCCTTGCTTACGTACCCTCGGTGGAATACGGATACCCGCATTCGTGGTTGCAGGGCGGCTTGCGAGGCTTTTCCGACAACTGGTCGAAAGCGAAGCTGCTAGTGGATGGGGAGGAGGCCAATCTGCTTTTTACCGGCGAGGCCTTTATCGGACATCAATTCGATCTCGGAGGGATCGAGCGCGTGGAGGTGATTCCCGGTCCCGCCTCCGTTCAGTATGGCGCGGATGCTTTTTCCGGTATCATTAATCTGGTTACGAATCAAAAACTGGGTGGTCGTTTCGAGACGGGTTACGAAACGGGCGAGCGGGGCTTTGGGGCTTGGAGGATGTCGGGATCCTATGGCGCGGAGAAGGACGGTCTTTATGTTTTCGGATCGTTTCACTACTACGATGGCGAGGATGCTGACTTCACGGATTGGGTTCGCACGGATGCCTTCAGCGAGCCGAACCAAGCTCTACACGTCGAATTGCTGGAGTCGGGCCAGTATCCGTACCGAGACATCAACAGGGCATACTCGATCAAGACGGGCTTGGAGTATCAGCTAGATCAGCTGCAGACGGTGAGTTTGAGTTACCAGAGGTACTTCGATCGAGATGGCGGCGGCCAGGAGTCGCCTGAAATCAGTTTCAGGGATTTCTACACGCGGCGTGACCAGCAGGTGTACCTGGCGAGCTATCGGCGCCGATCAGCGGATGATTCATTGAACTGGGAGTTGACGTTCCGCTACCGGTTGGAGGACGAGCTGAACCGCTTCAATTTTCGTGAACCGGTAGATGGAGAGTTGTCGCCGCTTTATCGATACGATATCGAAGGCTCGGAGGAGCTCGGTTTGGACTTATCCTTGGATTATACTCCGGAATGGGGTGTCGGCAACCTGAGGCTAGGTTTGGGAGTCGAGGAGCAGGACATGGTCGCTCCTATCTTTGAGCTGGATTCCTTGGAATCCTTAACGCCCTTTCTCGATCGCAAGAACGAGCATGCCTACCTCCAGTACAGCTTGCCCATGGGAAGCGGTTCGGAGTTTTTTCTGGGTGGGCGCAGGGATTGGAATAATCTTTACGAAAGCCCGAATCTGCTGCGTAGCGGAATCCGTTTGACGCCTTTGGAAAACCTCACGGTGAAGCTGCTGTTCGGTCAGGCTTACCGGGCTCCGACCTTGTTCGAGCTTGAGTTGAATGATGAGCTCGGTCCTAGCTATATGGATACGAAAGAGGTTTCGATCGCTTACCGGGTGGAAGAGCATTTGTTCTTTCAGTTGTCGCTTTTCGAAAGCGAGGCGAGCGACTTGATCGTGAACCGACAGGTGACTGACGACGATCAGGCGACGGACCTGTTTGTCGCCTTCAACGAGGGTACCAAGGATGTCAGGGGGCTGGAATTGGAAGGGCGCTATTTCTTTGACCGAGGGCAATTGAGCCTTTGGGCGAGCGTCTTGGGAGGCGACAGCGAATTTGACCTCGCGGAATCGAAGTTCGGCATGCGTTATATCTACCGCATCACGGATCGCCTCGAAGCGGGCTTGAGCGGCAAGTATGCGGCGGCTATGAGCACTCGCTTCGTTGACGGAGATTTCATGATGCAAGAGCTTGAAGTGCCTAGTTTGCTGAATTTCGACCTGAAACTCTCCTGCCGTATCGGCTCGCAAGATGGGCGCCGCCTTTGGGTAAGGGTGAGGAACCTGCTGGACGAGGAAAACTACTACCCGAACGTGCGCGGGCTCGATCCCAAGCAGTTCAAGGCGATGGGGCGCTCATGGGGCGTCGGTTACCAGGTCGACTGGTGATTCCCGACCACCCACGTCCTAGCGGAATTGGTTGGCGGCAGGAAAGTATTCGTAGTCTTCTTCAGCCAGTCTTGCCTTCAAGCGCTCGGAATCGAGGTCGTGCGACTTGCAGAGTTCTTCGAGCGAATGGTAGTGGTTGCGCAGGGCGGTGTTTACCACTCCGACGAGCAGGTTCGGGTCCATTGATTCGATGTTGCTCCAATCCATTGTGCACTTCCTTCTCTTCATGTTCAGCCGTTTGTCAATGCCGTCTGGACGGCGCTCCCGTCTGTTGATGCAGGAGCGCCCTAGTCAAGGATCGTTCTGAAAAAGTTGTGAAGAGTATTGAAAGTTTGTATACGGAGGCCTTGTTGCGCAGCTTGCGCGACGCTCCCCTGCTGGTAGGGAACTTGCCGGAGGCGCCCGCGAGGGAGTTGGTCCTCGAGGTTCCGTCGCAAGGAGAGCTCTTGAACTTCGAGCAAAAGCTCGGCCATCTGTACGAAGACGCTCTGGAGGCCTTGATTCGAGGGAGCGATCGCTATGAGTTGCTCGCCAAGAATCTGCAGGTCGAGGGCAGCGACGGCCGCACCTTGGGGGAGCTCGACTTTTTGTTGAAGGAGCTGTCCAGTGGAGAGGTTTGGCACTTGGAGCTGGCAGTGAAGTTCTACCTGTCGGTAGAGGATGAAAACGGGCGGATACGCTTTCCCGGACCCGACCCGCGCGACAATTGGATCAACAAGCTGCAAAAGATGAGATCGCGTCAGCTTCGCATTTGCGAGAGGCCGGAAACGCAAGGCTTGTTGTTCGATCGATTCGGTATTCGGAAGCTCACTACGTGCCAAAGGATATATGGGATCCTATTTGATTGGATGGGTAGCGGCTGCGAGTCGAGTCCGCCAGCGGTGAGGCGGAATTGTCGGCGAGGAAGGTGGCTCCGCGTAAAGGAGTGGGAGGATTTTTACGCGGCGGATGCTGCGGTGCGAATCGTGCCGAAATGTTTGTGGCCGGTGGTGCCCGACGAGGCTTTGCTGGCCGCTTGGGAAACCGTGGATGTGGAGGAGCTCAAGCGGCAGGCGAGCGAACGTTGCGTGATGTTTTGGGACGAGGTGAAAGGGGAGGTGGCCTTTTTGGTCGCTGACACTTGGCTAGCAGAATCGTAGGGCGAGGCGCTTGACGCAGCTAGGCTGCGGCTGTCCGTTTGCTTTTCAGGGCGAGAAAGAGCAAGGGCAGGCTGGCCATGGCGATGAGGGAGATGTTCGTGAACATTTTCGGGTATCCGTAGGCCTCCGCCCACGTTCCCATCAGGTAGGAGCCGACCATCGTGCCGGCCATGCGGACCGCCACGATAAGGGAAACGGCAGTGGCGCGACGCTGGGCGCCGAGCAGTGAAATCATCAGGATGAGGGAGCCGACTTCTCGTCCCGCCCAGCCGAATGCGTGGCAGGCGTGGGAGAGCCATAGCCAGTTGGGGTCGGGAATGCTGGCGATTACGAAGGGGCGGATGGCTTGGGACAGGAAGCCGAGGGCGAGCACCCAGTAGAGGCCGCGGGCGTCGACCCAGCGTCCCATCAAGGGCAGGGAGATGAGGGCCATAAGTCCGGTGAGGGCGGAGTACCAGCCAACGAGCTGGGTGGAGCCGCCCAGCACTCGCACATAGTCGTTGAGGAAGCCGAGGTTGCCAGGTTCAGTGATGGATACCACGAAGTGGGCAGCCAGGAAAAGCCAGGCTGCGGCAGGAATGGGGCTGCTGCCGACGGTTTTTTCCTCTTTGCTGCGGCGGGGCGGATTTTCCAGTTGCAGCACGAAAAAGAGGCAGAGCGGCAAGATGCAGGCTCCCGCGAGGAGGATGTGCTCGATTTTGGAAAAGAGGATGGGGAAGAGGAAGGAGCCCGACATGAAGCCGATGGATCCGAAGGTCCGGTAGGCGCTGAAGCCTCTCCCCGGCGTGCTGGACGAAAGGTTGACCATGGCGAGAGCTGTCATGGTGCTGGCCATGGCGGAGAACAGGAATCCGCGCAGGACCACGTAGATAGCGAAGTCGGCAAGGCTTTCCGCCTGCGACAGCCAATAGAGGGCGAAGGCAAGGCCGAGGGCGCTGGCGCTGACCAATTGCCGGTAGCAGGAAAAGCGATCCGCCACCCAGCCCCAGAGCGGCCCGGAAGCGAGCAGCAGGGCGTTCTCGATCGCCAGCAAGATGCCGATGGCGCTGCCGGAGAGTCCGCGGTCCGACATGTGCGTCACCTCGTAGATGGAGAACATGCCGACGGTCGCGACCTGGATCAGGCTGCAGGCGCGGGCAAGGGTCAGTTTCGAAAGCGAGCTCATGGAATTTTGCCATGCAATGCGGGCTGTCCGGCAATGACGATGCGGAAGTCGTGGCTACATGTAGGATTCTACCCCTCTCGGTCTAGCAGTCCCGCTCATGCGAAAGGGGGCGTTAATTAGCGAGACTTTTACTGCAGGGATTGCTGAGGAGGCGCGGTAACTGCTCGGTAAAGGGCTCGTTTTTTTAAAGGAACATTGCGGTACTGGACCGATAGGGGAGAGCTGATCCCGTCGTTTCGGGGCCGCGAAACATCAACTCTTATGGGCGAAACATCGATAGACTTACTTTGGGTGGTCGTTAGCGCGGCTTTGGTATTTTTGATGCAAGCAGGCTTTCTCTGCTTGGAGAGTGGTTGGACGCGCACCAAGAACAGCATCAACGTAGCGGTCAAGAACCTGACGGACTTCGGAATCTCGGTCGTGGTCTATTGGGCTTTTGGTTTCGCTTTGATGTTCGGCCTCTCTCGGAGCGGGGTATTCGGAACTACGGGCTTCTTTTTCGAGTCGGGTGAAGCCTCGCCGCAGTCAGCCGCGTTTTTTCTTTTTCAGGCCATGTTCTGCGGCACGGCGGTGACGATCGTGTCGGGCGCGGTGGCGGAGCGCATGAGCTTCAAAGGTTACCTGCTGATATCCGTTTTCGTTTCCGCTTTGGTGTATCCTATCTTTGGGCACTGGGCGTGGGGTGGCGTCATGGGGGGAGAGCAAGGTTGGTTAGGGGGCATAGGCTTCATAGACTTTGCGGGTTCGTCCGTGGTGCACAGTGTGGGAGGCTGGGTGGCCTTGGCTGCGGTGATTGTGTTGGGTCCACGCATCGGTCGCTACGGCGAGGATGGCAAGCCGCGGGCGATCCCCGGGCAGAGCTTGCCTACGGCCTTGCTGGGAACCCTGATTCTTGCCTTTGGCTGGATCGGCTTCAATGGCGGCAGCACGCTGGCTTGGGGAGGTGAGGTGCCTCTTATCGTCGCCCATACGATTTTAGCTGCGACAAGTGGCATGGTGACGGCCCTTCTGGCTAGTCTGGCATTGCTCAAGTATCCAGACGCCAAGTACATTACTAACGGCTTGCTCGCCGGTTTGGTGGCGATCACCGCGAACTGCCATGTCGTTTCCTCGCTCGAGTCGCTCGTCATCGGAGCGGGTGGGGCCTTGGTGATGATCGTGGCGGACCGCGTCTTTGACCGCCTGCGTTTGGACGACGTGGTGGGATCGTTTTCGGTTCATACCGCAGCGGGCATTTGGGGCACTTTAGCGGTTGCTCTCTTTGGGGACGCTAGCGCTTGGGCGAGTGACGTAAGCCGTATGGAGCAACTGGGGGTGCAGGCCCTGGGGGTCGCGACTTGCGCCTTGGTGGGCTTCGTTCCCGCTTTCCTTTTTCTTTTAGGATTGAAGAGGGTGATACGCTTGCGGGTGAGCCCGGAGCACGAAGTGATGGGACTGAATGCTTCCGAGCACAAGGTTTCCACGGAGCACCTGGACCTGTTGCGCGAGATGGAGCTTCAGTCGCAAAAGTTCGACCTGTCGCGCCGGGTCAACGTGGAGCCTTTCACCGAGATTGGCCAAATCGCGAGCAAGTACAACGAGGTCCTCGACTCCTTGGAGCAAACGGTGGCTCGCAATGAACTGATCATCCGAGATACCAAAGACGCCATCCTCACCTGCGCCCCGGAAGGCCGAATCCTCAGCGCTAACCCCGGCGCGGAGCAGATGTTTGGCTACCCGGTCGCCGAGCTCGAAGCGAAGTGGATCTGGAACTTGCTGGCTACGGATTCGGACATGGCGTTTGACTCCGTGGAAACGCTCCTGGAGCATGTGGGCACCAAAAACTACAAGGTCGGCGCCATTCGCTTATCGGGTGTCCGGCGTTCCGGAGCTCGCTTTCCGGCAGAGTTGGAAGCTGCGGCTGGAAGGATTGGAGGTCGCGATGTATTCACGTTGAAGATACGAGATCGCACTCAAGCGGAAGTTTATCAGGAAACCTTGCGCTCGACGAAGCGGGAGGCTGAGAGAGCTCGAGACGAATTGCAGGAAAAGGTGCGGCAGATCGAGTCCTTCAATGGGATCGCGATCGATCGAGAGATGCGGATGGTGGAGCTGAAGAGCGAGATCAACCGCTTGTGCAGGGAGCTGGGGCGCGAGCTTCCGTACGCCGACGAATCCTCAGCCCTGAACGCGAAATCCTAGGGAGATGGAAACGGTGATGCTAGGAGTTCTGTGTTGCGCCCTTGTGTTGGTCCTGGGCGTTTGCGTCGCCATCTCGCGACGGAGCGAACGCAAGCTGCGCGACGCCCAAGCTCTCAGTGAGCTCGAGCGCTTGCGGTCGAAGCTGATGGAACGCTTGCTCGAGGAAAGCGTGCAACGCGTCGAGGAGCTGGAGAATGAGCGGCATGAATCGCGGGCCCTTCTGAACATGCGCTTGTCGGAGATGAAGGACTTGGAGCGCAAGGTGGCTAAGAACAGCGAGATGGGTCGCGCCATGCTGAATATTTTGGATGATGCCCAGCGAGCCCGCCAAGCGGCGGAAAGCGCCAATGCGGCCAAGAGCCAGTTTCTGGCAAACATGAGTCATGAGATTCGCACTCCGATGAACGGGGTTCTTGGGATGATGCAGTTGCTTTTGGATACGGAATTAAACGAGGAGCAGCTTGAGTATGCGGAATCTACATACGCATCGGCTGAGGCCTTGCTCGTGATCATAAACGACATTCTTGATTTCTCGAAGATGGAAGTGGGCAAGATGAAGCTCGATCCGCATCCCTTCGACTTGATCTCGCTGACCGATGATGTGGTGGGCTTGCTGGCGAGTCGGGTCTCCGAAAAGAAGGTAGAGATTCGCACCCAGATCGACCCGGCAGTTCCCAGCTTGTTGGTGGGGGACAGCCACAAGCTGCGGCAAGTGCTGCTCAACATAGCCGGCAACGCGATAAAGTTTACTACGGAAGGTTCGGTCGATATATCGATCCGACTTCTCAAGAGGCGTGGGAGTGAAGTTGTCGTTGAATACTCGATACGTGACACGGGGATCGGCATCCCGGAGGATAAAATCGGAAAACTCTTTAGCTCTTTCATGCAAGTAGACGATTCCCACACTCGGATTTTTGGCGGCACTGGGTTGGGATTGGCCATCTCCAAGCGATTGGTCGACTTGCTGGGGGGAACGTTGGAGGTGGAAAGCTCGCTCGGCGAGGGGTCTTGCTTCAGCTTCCAGATTCCCATGGAAAAGCAGCCCAAGGGGGTGGCTTTGCAACAAGCCATGCCGGTGGAGATGCTGAAGCGTCGTTTTATCGTCGTGACGGAGAAGGCTTCGCTTTTCGCAGATTCGATTTGCCAGCATTTGCGGAGTTGGGGTTGCTTCAACGTCAAGGTGGTTCACCCGCGTTCGGGCGAAGCTTGGAAGGATCGCTTGGAGGGGGATGCTGAGGGAGTTGACCTTGTAATCGTCGAAAATGATTTCACGGAGGAGTCGCTCGTAGACTTTGTCGCGTTTTGGCAGCACGGCGCTTCCGGTGAGGGGCCAGATATTTTGCTCGCAGAAGAATTTGGGAGGAAGCTTGAACCCGCCTTGCTCGCGAAGGTGGACGGCGTAATCAGAAAGCCGATACGTCAAAGTCAGTTGGTCAAAACCCTTGCAAGTGTGCTCGATGGCGAGCGGCCCAGCAAGGTGAAGGAGGCGAAGCCGAAACCTGCCCCCAGCGAAAACGCGGCAACGGGTTCAGCGAAGATTTTGGTGGTCGACGATAACGCGATCAATTCCAAGATCGTTTCCCGGTTCTTAAAGAAGTTGGGGTTTGAATACGGTTCGGTCGGAAATGGGGAGGAAGCCCTCAGCGCTATCGAAAACAACGACTACGACCTCGTGCTCATGGATTGTCAGATGCCGGTGATGGATGGCTACGAGGCTTCTCGCCGCATTCGCGAGTTTCCGAGCGAAAAGCGGGAGATCCCGATTGTCGCCCTCACCGCCAACGCCTTGGAAGGGGATCGGGAGAGAGCCCTAGAGTCGGGAATGGATGACTATCTTTCCAAGCCGCTAAAAGTCGACGAGTTGAAGCGGGTGCTCGCGGTCCATTTGCCAGAGAGCTCCCGCCGTAACTAAACGCGTTGCTCCGCAGGGAAACGCAGCCGACAAGGCGGTTGCCGCGTTGCCCCCTTTCAGGTGTTTGCAATAAGACGCAAGTAATTTGCAAAAAGGCTTGATTTTAATGAAAGTCTCTTGCGATAACGGGGAATGCGAACGACGCACTACTTATTGGCTACGACTGCTCTGCTCTCGCTGGAGCTTGGTCCTTCGGTCGCTTTTGGCGACGCGGACACGATTGATTTGAAAGCGGTGGTGATCACTGCCAGCCCGTTTGTCACGAGCAAGGAGGAGCTGGTTGTGCCGGCGGGAGAGTTGACGGGGGAATCGCTGCGTCGCTCCGCGGAGTCGTCGCTGGGGGCCACTTTGTCGGGCGAGCCGGGAGTGCGTTCGACTTATTACGGCCCGGGAGCGGGGCGTCCGGTGATCCGGGGCTTTGACGGGGATCGCATTCGCATCCTCAATCAGGGAACCGACAGTTTTGACGTATCGCAGACCAGTCCCGATCATGGGGTGAGCATCGAGCCGCTCTTTGCCCACGACATCGAAGTGGTGCGCGGCCCGGCATCGCTGCTTTACGGAAATGCGGCCATCGGCGGGGTGGTCAATGTAATGGGCAAGGAGCTTCCCCGCGAGCGGGCTTTGAAGCCGTTTGCCGGGCAGTCTGAAACCTTTTACGGATCGGTTTCCGACGAGAAGTCGGTGGGAGCCGCTTTTCAGGGAGGGCAGGGAAACTTCGCTTGGAGCCTTGGCTTTCTGGACCGCCAGTCGAATGACTTCGAAATTCCCGGCTTCGCGGAGTCGCTCTACCAAATGGAGGCGGAGGAGCACGAGCATGACCACGATCATGGCGAGGAAGAGGACCACGATCACGAAGAGGGTGAGCACGAAGACGAAGATCATGACGATCACGAGGAGCCGGTTTTTGGAGTTCTGGAAAACAGCTTTGTGGACACGCGCTCTGGCTACGTCGGCCTGGCGTGGTTTGGCGATCGCGGTAGCTTGGCTGTCTCCTACTCCGAATACGCGAGCGACTACGGCGTGCCTGGTCATTCCCACGCTCACGAACACGAGGAGGAGCACGAGGAAGGCGAAGAGCATGAGGAAGAGGAGCACGAAGAGCACGATGAAGAGGGCGTCACCATCGATCTCGACCAGTCTCGCTTCGCCCTGCGTGGAGAGCTGCTCGATCCGGTGGACTTCTTGGAGAGCCTGGAGCTCGACCTGACTTTTGGCGACTACACGCACAGCGAGTTGGAAGGCGAGGAAGTGGGCACTGTTTTCGAGCGCGACGGCTACGAGCTGCGCCTGACGGGCGTTCACAGTCCGGTGGGCGACTTCACGGGAGCCTTCGGCTTTCAAGCGAAGGTGGACGACTTTTCGGCAGTGGGAGAGGAAGCTTTCATCCCGAGTTCCGAGACCTCGCAATACGGCATCTTTCTCATGGAGCGTCTCAACCAGGAGTGGGGCGCGTGGGAGTTTGGGGCACGTCTCGAGAGCGTCGAAATCGATCCGGTCGACGTCAGTCTGGAGGATAGCAGCTTCGATACGGTGAACGCTTCCGCCGGCTTGGTTCGCCGACTGAGCGAGAACTCGGTCCTCTCGGCCAACCTCGTTTACGCGGAGCGTGCTCCGAACGCGAGCGAGTTGTACGCCTTTGGTCCCCACGTGGGAACTCAAAGTTTCGAGATCGGCGATGTAACGCTCGGCAAGGAGTCGTCGACCAGCGTGGACCTTTCCTACCGGTTGACGGCGGGCAAGATCACTGGCGAGGTGACGGCGTTCTATTCGGATTTCAGCGATTACGTTTACCTGCGTTTCTTGGATCATGAAGATGCCGAAGAGATGTATGGGGAACTGGATACGCATGGGCTCAACGTTTACCAAGCTACGGCAGTGGACGCTAAGTTCTACGGCTTCGAAATCGACCTGCGCTATCACCTGCTCGACGAAGCGGATCGCGCCATGCACCTCGATCTGCTCTACGACCAAACTCGGGCGACCAACGAAAGCTTTAACACGAACCTGCCGCGCATCCCGGCCCGTCGCCTTGGCTTGCGCTGCGAATACGCCTTCGGGCCATGGTTGTGGGGCGCGGAAGGGCGTTGGCATGACCGCGCGTCTCACCTCGGCCCCAATCAATTGCCGACCGACAGCTACACGCTCTGGGGAGCCGACGCTCGATTCCGTATGCACGCGAGCGATACGGCGACTGTGGATCTCTTTGTGGTAGGTACGAATCTCAGCGACGAAGAAGCACGCCCGCACACTTCGTTCTTGAAGGACCTTGCTCCGATGCCGGGCCGGAGTTTCAAGCTCGGCGTTCGCACGAGCTTTTAGTGAAGAGCGGGATAGCCCGTGCTGGGCTCGTGCTCGGTATTTTCTGGCCGTTCGGAGATGGGCCGCTACCTGATTGGAGTTGCACGATTTCTGCGCTGGAGGAGTGATCGTCCTGCACTTCCGAACACTCTGCCATTTGAAAGAAGCTTTCATTGACTGAATCACTTCGCTCGCTTGGTTCGTATTCGGGTTTGTTAGGATATGGCTTTGTTGGAGATCGAGGATTTAGTGATGGCTTACAGCGGGAAGGCGCAGCCGGTTTTGTCGGTGCCGCGGTTCTCGCTGGAGGCGGGGAAGCAGGTCGCGGTCAAGGGGCCGAGCGGCTGCGGGAAGACGACTTTTCTGCACCTGATCGCGGGGATTGTCGCTGCGAGCGCGGGCCGGATTTCCTTGGGCGATACGGTGGTGACAGATCTAGGCGAAGCGGCTCGCGACCGGTTTCGGGCCCGTAATATCGGTTACGTATTCCAGAGCTTTCATCTGATGCGGGACTTCACCTGCTTGGAAAACGTGGAGTTGGGTATGTCTTTCGGTGCGAAGCTGGATCGAGACTTTGCGAAGTCCTTGCTGGAGCGGGTCGGTCTGGCGGAGCGGATTGGCTACCGGGCTTCGGAGCTGTCGATCGGGCAGCAGCAACGGGTAGCATTGGCTCGGGCTTTGGCGAACCGGCCGCGCTTGGTTTTGGCTGACGAGCCGACCGGGAGCCTCGACCAGGAAACGGGCGAGCGAGCAATCGGCCTCTTGCGGGAGATGTGCGAGGAGAATGGGGCCTCGCTCCTGGTAGTGAGCCACGACCTTTCAATCGTGGATCGCTTCGAGCGGAAGATCGACTTTCGCGAGTTGAACGAAGCCCTTTCCCGAAGCGAGGAGGCAGCCCGATGAGTCCGCTGCGAATCGCGATGAAGGGGCTGCGCAGCCGAGCGGTCAGCAGTTCAGTGACGGCGGGCTCGATGGCCTTGTCGGTGTGCTTGCTGCTGCTGGTGTGGGGCTTCAAGGTGGAGGCGGAGCGCAGCTTTGCCGCTTCGGACGGCGGCTTTGACGCGGTGCTGGGGCCGAGGGGCTCCAAGCTGCAGATCGTGCTGAACGCGCTCTACCATCTGGACGAGTCGCCCGGCTTGATGCTTTGGAGCGACTACGAGCAGATTAAGGCGAACCGCATGGTGGCGGCCGCCTATCCGATCGCGGTGGGCGACAACTATCGCGGTATTCGCTTAGTGGGTACGGTTCCGGAATACTTGGCGGAGCACGAGTACCGCGAGGGGTATGGATTCGAATTTGAGGGTGACGGGCGCGTTTTTGCCAACGGCCAGTTCGAGGCAGTGGTGGGCAGCCAGGCTGCCAAGCAATTGAAGCTGGGGATGGGGGATACCTTTCATCCGTATCACGGTCTTCAATACGACGTGAACGCGCGTCACGAGGAGCTTTACGAAGTGGTGGGCGTTTTGGAGCCTACCGGCACTCCGGCGGATCGGGTGATCTGGATTCCGGTGGCTGGCGTGCAAAACATGAGCGGACACGCTGCCGCGGCCGCGAACTCCGTGAGCGCGGCGTTGGTAAAATTCCATCCGGGGGCTCGCACGGCGGGCTTTCAGCTGGACATGATGTACAACAAGCGGGGGGACCGTTTGACTTTGGCCTGGCCGGCTAGCCAAAGCGTTTTGCGGCTCTTCGAGAAGCTCGGCTGGTTCGACTTCGCCTTGCGGGCGATCGCGGTGCTGGTGGCGGTGATCGCGGCGGCGGGCGTGACGGCGACGCTTTACAACGCGATGAGCGAACGGCGGCGGGACATTGCGGTTTGGCGAGCCTTGGGGGCGCGGCGTCGCGTTGTCTTTGGGATCGCGACCTTGGAGTCGCTGGGAATCGCTGTATGCGGCCTGCTGGCCGGTATGGTTTTGTATTTGCTCGTTGGTTACGTCCTGGCGGGATTCGTGAGGGATCGGGCAGGCGTGGTCTTGGAGCTTCTAACTCCAAACGCCGCGTTTTGGGCGGTGCCGCTCGGAGTATTGCTCATTGGTTTCTTGGCGGGAGTTGCCCCGGCAGTGAAAGCCTACACAGTGGATGTCAGAAAGAATTTGTCATGAAGAAGAGAGCGTTTTTGGGGAAAGGATCGCGTTTGGGCGTGGCCTTGGGATCGATTTTTGGGACGCTTGTCCTCGTAGGCTGCGGTGACTCGCACGATCATGATCACGGCAGCCACGGGCATGCCCACCAGGCCCCGCACGGTGGGGCGCTGGGCATGTTGGGGAACCATGCCTTCCAAATCGAAATCGTGCCGGACCCGATTCGGCGGGAGCTCGATCTTTACGTGCTGGACGGGGGCGCGCAGCATTTCGTGCGCGTCGGGGCGGAGAGCATTGAGGGGACGGCTAGGGCCGGATCCCGGGAGTGGCAGTTAAGTTTCCGGGCGGTCGCGAGCGAAGCGACGGGGGAGTCGGTAGGAAATAGCTCGCTCTTTTCTGCCAGCGCTCCGGAACTTGTGGGGCTGAGGGAGTTCGTTGTAAGCTTCGAGCGCCTTGAGTTGCTTGGGCAGGTTTACGAGAACGTGGTGATCCCTTATCCGGAGGGGTCGCATTAATCTTAGGATGAGAGAGGAAGTTGGATTATGAATTTTAGCATGACGAAAGGCTTGGCCCTTGTTTCGCTGCTGTTGGCGCTGGCAAGCGTGGCGAGCGGCAAGGAATACCAGAAGGTTGGCTTTGATCTGTTGGCGGCCAAAAGCTACGATCCGGAGGCTCCCGAGGCCGACAAGAAGGTCGTGGTGCGCGACGACGAGGAGTACTTGAAGCAGTACGTCTTGGACAGCGTCTTGGCCCTCGATGGCAAGCCGGTGGAGATCACCGGCTACATGATGCCGATTTCGGTGAAGGGGGAGAAGGTAAGCGAGTTTTTGTTGATGCCCGACACGGGGGCTTGCTGCTACGGCCAGATGCCCGCTTTCAACAGCTTCGTTTTCGCCCAAGCCAAGAAAGGCGCCCACTTGCTGGACAACGTGCCGATTCGCGTGCGCGGAAAGCTCAAGGTGGAGGAAGTCTGGCAAACCGGCTTTTTCAGCCACCTTTACCATTTGCAGGTAGACGAAGTGGTGATCGGTTTCGGCGAGTTGCCGCCTCCTTCTGATTTTGGTCTCTAGGAGTTCCGGGGCACAGGGCGCTACTCCCCTAGCGGGAGCAGCTCGATGTTGCGGAACCAGACGCCTTGGCCCTCGGCTTGCAGGGCGATGTGTCCGTGGTCGAGCATGAGCGGCGCTCCGGCGGCTAGCAGTGGGGCAGCGGCTTCTACGCCGTCCTTGGGATCGAGCTGCGGCTTTTGGTAGCGCAGGACTTCTTCGCCATTTACGCGATGGATTATTTCCTCATTACCGCGTACCTCGATTTCGATAGCGACCCATTCGCCAGCTGGAAAAGTAGGGGCTGAGGATTTTACGATGTGCTGGGTGACGAGCTGGCCGTCGATTTCCAGGTTGGTGCCGGGGGTGCAGACGTTGCCGGTGGAGCGGGGGCCCTTGCCCTCATCGGCGAGAAACTGGAACTCGAGGCTGACGGGAAAGGATTGGTCCAGTCCGAGGCTGAGGGGCGATTGGGAGTGGACCATGACGCCGCTGTTCAGGTTCACGTAATGCGGGGCGTCAGGCATCATTTTCCCTTCGAAACGGTACTCCATGCGCAGGCGGTAGTGGGAGTAGGTTTGGTTGCTGTAGAGGTGCCCGTACTGTCCGTCGAAGCTGTCGTAGTCCTCGTAGGAAACCTTGAGGATGCCGTCCTCTACACGGAAGGTGCGGTAGGGATTTTTTCCAAGCTCGTGCTTGGCGAATTTTGGGGTCCAGCCATCGAGGGTCTTTCCGTCGAATAGAGGAATCCACGTTGTGTTGTCGGCCTGCAAGAGGCTGGAAGAAACGGTGAGCAAGGCGCTGAGGGCGAGGGATTTTAATTTCATAACACGAGAGTACAAGAATGGGGTGATTTGAAGTTGAGTGGTACCACGCCTGCTGTCGATAACGGAGAGCGGCGGCGCCCGCCGAGATATTTGGCGGGTTGGGAGGTCGTTTGGCGCATACATGGATAGTCACCGGCAGTGGGCCCAGTTTTCAGGGCCTCTCCAGCAGCGTCCTTTCCGGCCGCTGACAATTGTATACCCAGCATACTCCCAACCAGATTTTTATTCTATGAGGTTTCTCGTCAGAACCATCATCTCTTCTTGCTGCCTATGCGGTTTAGGCGTGCTTGCGTCCGCCCAAACGCCGACCTTCACCCGCAACGCGTCGGTGCACGACCCGTCGGTAATCAAGGTGGGGGATCGTTTCTACGTCTATGGCTCGCATGGAGCTTCCGCGTGGACGGATGACCTCATGAACTGGACGCAGGTCGCGACTTCGGTTTTCTCGGGGAATCCGAGGCACTTTGCGAATTTCAACAGCGACCTTTCCGAACTTGTAGCATGGGCCGATGCGAACACCTTGTGGGCGGCCGATGTTTACCAATTGGACGACGGCAAGTATTACTACTACTATAACGTTTGGACGAACTACCTCAACTATCGTAGCTACATGGGGGTTGCTGTTTCGGACACGATTGAAGGGCCGTATTCAAATGTTGGGGAGATATTGAGAGGGGGAACCGGGGTTACTGGATTTAATCCAGCCGTCGACCCCAACACCATCGACCCAACCTTGTATCGAGATACTGAGGACAATCTTTGGATGACCTACGGTTCCTATTCGGGCGGCATTTTCGTTTTGGAGATGGATGACACGACGGGGTTCCAAAAGCCCGGACAGGAGTGGGGGACGAAAATCCTGAATGGTCGCGGCGCCCTGATCGAAGGCCCTTTTATCGACTACAATCCGGAAACGGAATACTACTACCTCTTCCTTTCCTATGGCGGATTGAATTCAAACGACGACTACAACATGCGCGTCTTTCGCTCGCGCAACCCGGATGGACCCTTCCTCGACCCGGCGGGCAATGACCCTGCCACTGCTCCAGTCTCAGGCTGGCGCGATTATGGCCAAACCTTTGCGGGTGGCTGGCAGTTCTTGCCCGTCCCGGGCGAGCTTAGCCAAAACCCCACGGGCTACCTCTCGCCCGGCCACAACTCGGTGATCAAGGATCCGGCCACCGGCAAGTGGTTCAATTTCTTCCACACCCGCTTTCTCGGACGCGGCGAGGCTCACGAAATCCGCATTCACCAGTTCTTCTTCAACGAGGATGGCTGGCCAGTCATGGCCCCGCATCGCTACGCCGGAGAGACGCAGGGCAGCTACACCGCGCAGGACGTAGCCGGTTCCTACAAGGCAATCTTGCATCCCAAGGAGATCAACCACTCGGATTGGGTGCCCGGCGGGGATCCGAATCCTACGTTCTCTACCGTAGTGGCTCTGAGCGGCGACGGTAGCGTTTCGAGCGCCGATGGTGATACGTGGACCATGGTGGATGGGCAAAACATCCGTATCACCATGGATGGCGTGCTCTACAAGGGGGTGGTTTGCGAGCAGTGGGACAACGAAAACAAGCTTTGGGTGATGGGCTTCACCGCGGTCGGCCCGGATGGACGTTCCTTGTGGGGAAGCGAACTGGCGATCGCGGATCGCTCGGGCGACTTGGATCCGCCAGAGCTGGAACCCATCGCTGACATCGCCCTTCCCATGGGGGAATCCTTGGACTTGAGCATCGTCAACAAGGCTCCCAATCCCGAGCTCACTCTCGAGTATAAGATTCTGAAGGCCCCGGAAGGGTTGCAGTTGAATGCTTCTACGGGCGGCGTTAGCTGGACTCCCTTGGCGGCCCAGCTTGGCTCTATCCACGAGGTGCGCATCCGTCTGCAAGACCTCTTCGATCCGAGCATTGCGGACGATGTTCATTTCTATGTGTATGCAGCGGGTGGATACGAGTTTCAGGAGGCGTCTTTCGATTTCGAGGCGACTGGGACTGGAGGCATTTTGGACAGTGTTGGCAAGTCGACCGGTTTGACCGCTCGACTCAGCGGTACGGGCGCCAGCTACACCGTAAACGACCCGAACCTCACGCTCGACGAGGCTAACGGACAGCTATTGCTCAAGTCTACCCAAGCTGACTTCAACGGGCAAGCCGGGGTGGCCTCTGCGTCGGCGGTCGGCGTAGCTTTTTCCGAACTCGGCTATACGGGCTCGGAAGATTTCTCGGTGACGGCTCAGTTCGCGCCCATCGAAGGTTTGGAAAGCATCGACCAAGTCGGCGTCTTCGTGGGCAGCGCCGCGAACACGCTGACGCGTGCGGGCATCTTCCAGGGGTCTAGTCCCGAAGGCCTTGGCGTGCACACCCAGTCCGGCACCGACAACAATGCCACGTTTAACCAATCCAACTTCGACTTGAGCGATGGTCTCACGGTAGTGATCGCTCGCGAGTCAGGCGAGTGGAGTTACTTGGTCGACGGCGTATCCGTGAGTCCGCAGGCGCCCAACGCGACCTTCCTCGATGCCTTGAGTGACCTGACGGCTGGAGTTTTCGCGATTACTCCGCTCAATGCCAACGCCAAGACGGTGGGCGTGGATTCCTTGCAGGTCGCCATTCTTTCCGATCAGCTTCGCCAAACCCGTATCCAAGAATGGAAGACAATGCACTTCGGCGAAAATCCAGCTGCAGGGATCGCTGGCAACGACGACGATCCTGATAAGGACGGTCGCTCCAATCTCGTTGAGTATGCCCTCGGCACCGATCCCATGCTTGCGGACGCGGACGTCAACGGACGGATCGAAGTGGTGAATGGCAAACTGGTGTGGACCTTTACGCGCCTCGGCGACCCTGCCTTGAGCTATCGGGTAAAAGCAAGCTCGCTGCCGGGCGACGCGAATGCGACTGCCATTTGGAGCAGCGCGGTTGGCGACAATGAGGACGGACCGGTTGCCGTGGAGGCGGAAGTTCCTGCCGAAACAGGGGGCAAGGTCTTCCTGCAGCTCGAGGTCGATACGGTAGAGTAGGGTGGGGCGCGTATGAAGGTTGATTCGCAAAGGCTTTGTGAATTGCCGGTCGAAGGCTTTGAGTTTGCCTCGAATGGACTCCAGCAACGCGGACCGGGTGGAACCGGTCCCTCCAGGGCAAAGATGGAGGGACGACCTCCGTGTCGTCCGCGCTGCAGGAGCCGCTTCGCGTGATATCCTCCACATGCGTCGCAACGGAAACTCGTGTGTTGACGGAACGCCGCGCTTCCGCGACTAGAGTTGCCCCATGAAACGGCAGCCCTTGATCGCCCTCCTCGAACGCTACCGCACCCGCTGGCCAGAGGAAGCCGCTACCTGCGAGCGGTATCTCGACTTCGTATCCAGAAACCCAGACTGCTTCGAACGCAGTCTGCAGGAAGGACATGTCACTGGCTCGGCTTGGATCGTCAACACGGCGGGGACCCATGTGTTGCTCACCCACCATCGCAAGCTCGGCCAATGGTTCCAGCTTGGCGGACATGCCGATGGGGAAGCGGACGTGGCAAAGGTTGCCATGGCGGAAGCTCGCGAGGAGTCAGGCCTAGCCGAACTTCGTTTCGTGGATACGGAGATTTTCGACATCGACATCCACCTCATTCCCGCCCGCAAGAGCGATCCCGAGCACTACCACTACGATGTGAGGTTCGCGTTGCAGTCGGTGGGTTCTTATGGCTTTACCGTAAGCGAGGAGTCGCTCGACCTTGCCTGGGTGAGGCTAGCGAAGCTGACTGAATATACGACCGAAGAGTCGATGCTGCGCATGGCGCGGAAGTGGAGCCGTAGGATAGGGTGAAGGGGACTCGCTGAGAACTCTGCACTTCGTGGGAAGTGGCCTTGTGCCGCGATTGGGTGTTATGGATATCGCGACGCAAGGAAGCTTCCTATCAGTCTGCTTCTGCGCAAGGCGTCGTTTTCCCTCGTAATGTAGGCTGCAAGGGGAGATGAAGTGAGCTCTCCTTTTCGTTTTTCTACCCCTTGTTTCCTTTTCGTCTATGCCCCACTTGAAAGACGCCCCTACGGACTTTGTTGGAATTTTGAAGCAGCTCGGCCCTGGACTTATCATTTCGGCCTCCATCGTTGGCTCCGGCGAACTGATCGTCACCACGAAGCTGGGGGCAGACGTCGGCTTTACGCTGCTTTGGTTCATTATCTTTGGCTGTTTGATCAAGGTGTTCTTGCAGGTGGAGCTCGGCCGCTACGCCATCCTCTCTGGGAAGACTATGTTGCAGGCCATTGACGGGGTTCCGGGGCCGCGCTTGCTGGTGTCGTGGCTGGTCTGGGTTTGGATCTGCATGTTTGTGGCAACCTTCTTTCAAGTCTCGGGCATGGTGGGCGGCATTGCTCAGGCGGTTTCCTTGTCGGGACTCCAGTTTTCAAATACGACGCTCGCTTTAGCCATCACCGGATCCTGCGCGTTGTTGCTCTTCATCGGTCGCTACACTTTCGTGGAGCGCTTTTCTACGGTCATGGTGGCGGGGTTCACCTTGTTCACGATCCTCGCGGTCCTGTCCTTGTACTGGACCGATTATGGCGTAAGCGCTGCGGATCTAGCTGAAGGTATGAGTTTCGGGCTTACGGATGACTTCACTATCGCTTTTGCCGCTTTCGGAGTCATCGGGGTCGGGGCTTCGGAATTGATTTACTATCCCTACTGGTGCTTGGAAAAGGGATACGCTCGTTTCGTGGGAAGGGATGACCAAAGCGATGCATGGCAAAAGCGGGCCAAAGGTTGGATCCGAGTGCTGCAGTGGGATGCTTTTGCTTCGATGGTCATCTATACTGGCGCCACGATTGCCTTCTACTTGCTGGGAGCTGCCGTGCTGCATGGCAAAAGTGTAGAGGTCTCGAATGACAACCTGATGGCTAGCCTCTCCCATCTATATAGCGAGTCCTTTGGTGTAGTGGGTTTGTGGATATTCATTTTTGGAGCGATCGCCGTCTTGTATTCCACGGTTTTTATTGCCACCGCCTCGAATGGTCGACTTGCGGCGGACTTGCTGCAGCTCTTTGGTCTCGCGAAAACTGCCAGCGAGGAGCGTCGCGGTCAGCTAATTCGCTACTCCTGCGTAGCCCTGCCGGTGATCTACTGCGTTTTCTATCTCACGCTGGGACGGCCGGTGACTCTTGTCACCATCGGAGCGGTGGCCCAGGCCCTCATGTTGCCTTTTCTAGGATATGCGGCTCTTTACTTTCTTTATCGCCGTACCGCGGAGGTCATGAAGCCGGGCAAAGTCTGGTTCGCCTTCCTGTGGATCTCCTCCATGCTCATGGGAGCGGTGGGAATCTATCAGCTGAGTAGGATGTTCTAGGTCGAGGATGACCTACCCGCTGCTGTTGGGCGATGAGCAGGTCCTGTTTTTATTTTCTGCTAAAAAAGCTGTCACCTTTTGTTGGTGGGCGGGCACTTAAAGGTATCGAAACAATCGATTTTTAAACCGCCTAACCAATAAATACCATGATACTCGTAGTTGCTTATTCAGTACTTATCCTTGCCGCTCTCTCCTGCACGATCCTCGTCGAAACGAAAGCTGCCTAAGGTCACGTTAAAGATGTACGCCAAATGCATTCGAAGAACTCGGTTTCCGTAAGCCGAGTTCTTTTGTATTTCAGCGGGAAGGGCCGTTTACCCGCATAGGACTCTCCTCATTGAAGCCCTTGGACTTTCTTGAGTAGGAATTTTGCGCGTTCGATCGCTTCCTCTCTCTCCGGTCCATCCGACATTTCGAGGGCCTCGTTGAGACGGTCGAGAGCTGCATCCGTATCCAAAAACGGAATATCGACTTCAGAACCCCCGTAAATCTGTTCGCTGGTGGGGTCGGTGGTATCGATGATAGCTTCCTCGATCTTGGCTTTTCGCTCCTCCCAAAGCTTGTGGGGAACAGTGCCCTCCTGGTCGAAGGCGTGAAAGGGCGGCAGGTCGTCGATGCCCTCCTCGCGGGCTGCCTCGGCCAGCCGGGGAACGTACGCGTCGATTTCCGGCAGCGCCGCCTCCATGCGCAGGTCCCACATGAGCAGCTTGCCGCTGCGGAGAGCTCGGTAGTGAAATAGGTCCGGTCGCTCGGAGATCGCTTTGACCACGACCTCTTGCGGAGCCTGTAAGACGAGCCCCTCGAGACGGGTGGCGAGCAGCATGCAGGCTAGGTAGAGTGGCAGGGGAAGGGATTCGACATCTTCCATATTCGAAACCACGCTAGACAGCCGACTGGTCGAAGCGAGTCAAGACTGCGCGAAAGTCGCCTCTCGCCTGCGAAGAGGAGAGCAGCTTGTCCCTTTTTCCGGGGCCTCAAGCTTGGGCGCTTTGCTTGGCTCAAGGTGACGAACTCACGGCTCGACCGGACCGTAGATTTGGAAAGTGCCGCTGGCATGGAGCAGTCCAAACATCATGAGCAGGCCGCTGTAGTAGCGCTGGCTGCGCAGCTCGCCCTCTGCCATCAATCCATCGGTATCGCGGCCAACGTCATTCGGCAACTCAAGGTTCCACAGCCGTTCGACCATCGGTTTTCCCAATTCCGGATCGGCGGCCAACGCGGCTGTCGCCGCCATCCCAGTCAAGCCGTGGGCCCATCCGCCACGGCGTTGCACGGTGCCGTCTAGCTCCATATGGTCAGGCCAATCGTCGACTGGCTGGGCCGCGTAGAACCGTAGGATGCGATTGGACTGTTCCACCATCCACTCGTCCTCTCCCCACCAAGACCAGTCCATGGCTGGCCAGCCCAAGGTGCGCCACGCGTCCGCAGCGAAGGCGCGGTCCCATCGAACGATCGGGGTTCCGTCGAATTCGGTATAGTTGGCCATGATGCCCGTCTCCGGGTGAGCTGCGTTGCGAAAGAGCTGACGGCTGGTCTGGGCGACTTCTGCGAGGAAAGCGCGATCCGCCGGATCTTCCGCCCATCGCGCCATCAGCTCGGTAAAGTGCGGGGTGTGGTAGGAAGGATCGGTGAAGTTCGGACCGTATTGGCCGTCGGGGGTGAAGCGGATCTGTTTCTCCTCCGGGTGAAACATGCTGACGATGTCGCCGCGGTCCGGCTCGTCGTCCTTATGGATCATCATGCGCAACAGATCCTGCGCCTCTCGCCCGTAGTTAAAGATTCCCTCGCCATCGCCCCAACGGTGGGAGGCAAAGAAGAGGGCCATGACCATCCAGTTCTCGCCGTCCGGCGCCGGGCCAGCGCCTCGGATTTCGCTGCCATCGGCCCGCGTCATGTCGCCGTCGTAGTCGCGGTGCCAGGCGAAGTAGCCGCGCAAGGGCCCTTCGGTGTATTGCATGTGGGTCTTGGCCCACTTCCACAGGGCGTTGAATTCCTGCTGCTTGTCCATCTGCACGGTGATCATCATCCCGTAGGAGATGCCTTCGGAGCGCACGTCCCGGCTGCCGACGTCCGCGAGGTAAGCCGTGTCCTCCGACGCCGTGTAGTAAACGCGTTCCGTGAACGGGTCGCCGTAGAAGAGCTGGTCAAAGGCTCCCTCGACCTTCGCTTCGATCTCTTCGTCAGACTTGCCAAGGTAGGTCTTGAAGAGGTTCGGGTACTCCCCGGTCAGGGCTGCTCCGCCGGGAGGAGGCGCGGCGGGTGTCGTGGAAGCGAATACGAAGGCTGCGAGGATTCCGAGGGTGGTGGTGAGTTTTGGGGGCATAGGAGAGATGTGGGGTTCGACGGGAAACGGGTTCCTGTCAGCTTCGAGCTATTTTTTGGTGGAGGGTTGAATTTGCAGGGCGGCTCGCGCGGAGATCGAGCTCTCCCTTAAAGAAGGGCACCCTAATCCGAATCGCGTACGAAGACGAAGCGGTAGAATTCGGAGCTGTGGCTACTGCCGCCTGGTGGCCCAGCGAAGGTGAGAACGGGAGCTGCTCCGTTGGTGTCGACGGTGACGCCGTCCGCCTCGCGTAGCTGAAGGTCGTAGCTCCCGACGGTCGTCCAAGTGGAGAGGTCAGGGCTGCGTTGGATCTCGAGCCTGCCTTCGTCGGCATCGGCGGAGAGGGTGAGCTGGAGTCGAGGCAGACCATCGGGCCAAGACCACGGCTGTTCCGCGTCGGGCTTGGTCGGGTCGAGCCCGAGTAGGTACTCGATGCCGGTGGGCAGGCCGTCCTTGTCGAAGTCGTCGGCGATACCGTGTTCGGCCGGATCGAGTAGGCGCTGGGCGAGGTAGTTGCCGAAGCTGAGTACGCTGCTCTCGGCGATGTATTCGCGCAGCCAGGTCATAGCCGGGCGCTCGGCTCCCTGTCCGAGAACGAGGTAGGCACGCTGGTCGTCGCGCCATAGGCCCGGACGGTAGCCCCAGAGTGTTATCCCGAGCATGGCCGGATGCTCCCAAATGACTGGAAATACGCGTTGGTATTCGGCGAGCTGGATGGTGTCGGAGCTGCCGTCGATGTCGAGCTCCGTGGCCATGAGCGGCAGCCCTCGGCTTGCTAGTGTATCCAAAGTTTGGGTCATGAGTGCGGCAGAGGGACCCCGGGTGCTGAAGGCGTGGCCCTGGAAACCGATGACGTCGATAAGGTCTTCGGCGATCAGCAGGTCGATGATTCCGAGATAGTTATCAACGGCGCTAGGATTTCCGATGATCCCGTACTCGTTGATCATGAGCGGGGTGTCCGGACCGAAAGCTTCGCGAGCGATGCGGAAGGATTCGAGGAGCCAGTCCCATCCGGTTTCGCCTGTTCCGCCGAGGGCATCGATGTAGTTGGCCCGTCCGGAGACCACGCCGGTATCGCCCCCGTCGGGGCGCTGGTTCAGCGGTTCGTTGGTGACTTCGACGTAGTCGATATCGGGGTAGCGAGTGGCGACGGCCTGGATCCATTCTTCGATCTCTTCCCGTTGCTCGGTAGGTGAAAGGTCGTTGATCCAGTTGGGTTGCTGGGCCCCCCAAGTTAGAACGTGGAAGCGGAACTTGTAGCCGTTGTCCTTGGCAAAGTTGTAAGCGTTGTCGAGGCCGGTCCAGTTCATCTGGTCGCGGGTGCCTTCGACGCTGCCCCACTTGCCGGCGTTTTCGGGCGTTACTTGATTGAAGTAGTGCTCGAAGTTCGCGATCTGGGAGCCGCTGTAGACGCTGCCGAGGAACTTTGCTTTTCCGGTCGCGAGCGGTAGGCCAGTGGGATCGTAGGGCACGTCTTCGATGTCGGGCTGGCGGCTGCTGGTGGAGCCGGGCTCGTCGTTGTCGAGGTTGCCGACCGTGTAGTCGTAGATCGACGGGCCGAAGGCGAACTTGTCGATCGTCAGTCCATTCTCGCGGGCCCCTAGGGCGAAGGTCTGGGTCAGGGCGCCATCCGGCACCGTGAACGGGGTACCGCTGTTCAGGAGGGTGAGGTTGATCCACTTCCAGACTTGGCTGCCGGCTCCGCCTTGGCCGTCGAGAACCTCGCCGGCAGCTGTGCGGCCGACGCCCGAGGCGATGTTGTTGACCTGAATCCAGTCTCCATTGGTGGTCGGGGATTTGGAGCCGAAGCCATTGCCGTAGAAGAAGCTGTCGTCGGAGGCGCCTCCGCTGCCGACGTGGACGCGGGCGTACAGCCAGTAGTTGCCTGCGTTGGGAAAGGTGACGCTGTAGCTGGCTGTTCGGGCAGTCGAGCCCGGGTTGCCCGAATTGATGAGGTCGGTGCTCGGGGCGATCCCCGTAACACCATCCACGGTTGTCTGGACCATCTGGTTTCCCAAGGTGCCGCTCTCGGCTTCGACAATGGTGGCCCGAGTCTGAGCATGGAGGTCGACAGCGAGGAGGAGCACGAAAAGGAAGCTTGAGCGGCGTAAACGTGTGGACAGGTATGTTCTAGCAGTGCGGGTCTTGGACATGCGTGTCATGGGTAGTGAAGGGTTACGGCCGTTGGCCTCAGGGGCAGAGGGTTCGTTGTGATCCCTGCAGGGCGACGGGTGTTCAGCTCGTGCGGACTGGGGCTCCAATACGCTTTGAAACGCCAGTGTTTCGGGCGAGTAAAAAAAGGGCTGGTCTTGAGTGAGACCGGAAAAGCTGTCCGTCAGCCGCCCGAGTAAGGGTCATTCTGAATTGGATTCCAATGGTCTCGTAGGGGAGGGAAGCGACGAGAGTTTCTTTTCAAATGGACGCTCACTTACGCGAGTGATCCTGCAATGAATGCGGTAAGTGCAGTTCGCTGAGAACGCTGAGGTCGAGGAGCGCGCTTCCAGGGAACTCCGTCGCGCCGTGTTTCAGCCCGCGGCCGCGTTGCAGGAGTTGGCCCTACACCCAATTGGACAGTCTCCAAGAAAATTGCGGCACTTTAGCTGCCGCTCGTTGAGCTCTGGCGGACTTGCGAAGGTCGCTTCCCGCAATCCGGTCAGTAAGGGAGCTGTCATCGGGTCATCAAAAGCCTTGCAAAACTGAATAAAAAAAGTGAATATTCATAAATGGAAATTCATAAAAACGCGTTGGGATTAACGGCGGGGCAGCGGAGGGTGTTGTTGGTTGTAGCGGTGTTGGCGTTTTTGGGGCCGAACGGGCTCTACCTTTATTATGCGGCGACGCAGCCGGAGCTGAACGCCCAGGCGTTGAGCAATCCCGTCTCTCTGGCTTTCATGATCGAGGCCATGATGTTGCTGGCTTTGTTTCTGTGGTTTGTCTTCAAGACGACGCGATCCTGGGCCAAGGTGGGTCTTTATCTGGTCTTGGCCTTCTTGGGCAGCTTGGCTTTCAGCTTGCCGTTCTTTCTTTCGCGAAAGCGATAGCGTAGTTTATGGCGAGAGCTCGCACAGGGGACAAGGACAGCAAGCTGGTGGAGGCGGCGATCTCGCTGTTTCTGGAACGGGGCGTCCGAGGGACGACCATGCAGCATATCGCTCGGCGAGCCGGGGTGGCCGTGGGCACGGTGTATTTGTATTACAAGGACAAGGGGGCCATCGTGCGGCGGGTGGCTTTCGCCTTCGCGGAACAGCATGACGCTTTCGCAGAAGGGGTGCTGGGAACGCGCCGCGGTCCGCGGCGCAAGCTCTTGGACTACATCCTGGGCTTTTACGACATGTGGGTGCCCTTCGGGCAAAATGACCAAGGTGCAGTGGAGTTGGCGGACGCGGTGTTGACGCATGCCCCGGAAACTCCGGGCATCGCCCAGCAGAAGTTCTTGGATACGGTGGCGGCCATCCTGCAGGAAGGGAAGGAGGGGGACTGGAAGGTAGGCAACCCGCAGGTGGAAGCCCGTTGGATCGCCTTGAGCACGACGGCCTTTTTCCCGCTCGCCGGCACGCCCAGCGAGCACCCGCTGCGTCAGTCGCTGGGTCGTGAGGAGTTGGAGGGGTTGCTCAAGTGGATGCTCGACAAGGTGGAAAATTGAGGGGTGTTTTTAAGCTGCGGAGCGGAAACGTATTCTCTCGGAAAGAAGGGTGTGAACCGTTTGCGTGACCTCCGAGACGAGCATGCTCCTACAGGCAAAGGCGTTCACGTTGGGGGCGCTCAGAGTTCCGGCCATGAAAAAGCCATGCCCCGCAGGGGCATGGCGTAAGGTTTGAAGCGTTTGGATGGCCCCGGTTTTAGCGGCTTTTACGGCGACTGACAGCAGCGAGGCCGATGAGTCCGATGCCGAGAAGGCTGATGGTCGCTCCCGCATCGGGGACCGTCGCATTGATTGAGTAGACGCGGTCGGTGATGTTGCCGGTATAGGCGACGGTTTGTCCGACGGTTGGAGCGCTTCCGAGAACGCCGTTGGCGGTGAATGTCGTGTCGGGACCAGAGACGTAGTCGAAGGACACCTTGGCGGTTCCCATCCAGATTCCCATGATCCATCCGGCGTCTAGCGCTCCGGAAGCAGAGAAGCTGTTGAGGCCGAGTGCTACCGTGCGTTCGTCGACAAACTTAACTTCGTAGTTGTTGGAGCCTTTGTCTTCGAGGAAGAGGAGAGCCATGTTGCCTTGGGCGCCATATTCGATGTAAGTCTCCCAGCCGGTGAGATAAGCTCCTCCTGCTGGAACGACCTCAGTGAGGAGCGCCATGGAGAAGTTGGAGAAGCCGTCGCCGTGCGTGCGGTCGATTGCGTCGTTTCCGATCGTGATCGCTTGAGCGCTGCTGGCCAAACCGACCACGGCGAGGAGAGAGAGGAATTTAGAGAAAGCTTTCATTTTTTCGGTGTGCTCAGTGTTTCTGTTTGGGATTTGTATTGGTTTTGGTCCAGTTCAGCAGGAGGTGTTCCGCTGGGTGGCTCACCTAGATGGGAGTATACGTAAGTTCCAGTAGGTCATATGTTTGCGTGTGCTAAAAATAATCTATTTATTTTACGTCGGTTTATAACCTATCCATGGGCGTAAAGAACCCTTACTTTTTTCGTTTTTGCTTACAGAGTCTTTGTGGTCGAGATCGATCGGAATTGGGTGGGAGAGGACACCTATCACGTCCGAGGGTGGATGGATTGGGCTCTTAGAACGGGAGTCGTCTTGTCGCGAATTCCGGTCGATCGCGTTGGCGTTTCTTTTTTGTTCGCTGCGATCGAAGAGCCTTTTGGACCCGCTGCAGTGTCAGCGTGCGTTGGTACGTCGGGTGGAGCAGCCCTTGTTGTTTCGTCGATCCTCTATCGTTCAACGGAGGGGTGAAATGCCATGATTCTGGTATGCCGTTTGCTAGGAAGCGGGCATGAAAACCCTGTCTCTATTTTGCGCGATTGCTGTTTGTTGGGGGGCGTCTGCCCAGTCCGATGAGCTTGCCTTGGACTATATGCCGCCTGCTCATGCGGAGCAGGTGGCGACTCTCATGCCGGGAGCGGTGGAGATCGGGGGTGGTGTTCGCTTCCTGGAGCTTGAAGCGGGCGAGGGGCCGAAGATCGTTTCGGGCGATCGAGTGGAGGCGATTTACACAGGGCGCTTGCTGGACGGGAGCATTTTTAATCAAAAGACGGGCAAGTGGCACACCTATCGATTCACGGTGGGGGCGGAGCCGCGTCAGATCATTCAGGGCTGGGAAATCGCCATGCCCTACATGCAGAACGGGGGGAAGTACATGGTGGCGATCCCGTCTCAGTTCGCTTACAAGGACAAGGGCCGCTACGGGCAGGTGCCGCCGTATGCCACGGTGACGTTTGAGATCACGATCTTGGACGTCAATTGAGGGGGGAGTCCGGTCGTAGCCGCTGGCTATGTCGGATTTGCGAGGGTGGAAGGACGGTTTAGGAACCGCGGATGGACGCGGATTTATCTGGATGAGGTGGTGGGATGTTTGCCCACGAAGGGCACGAAGGGATCTTCTGTGAAGAGCGGGATCCTGCGTTGGAATCGCTCGGCGAGCACGCTCCTACATTGAGTTATTGGACTTTGATGTCGCGGGCGATGAGGGCTTTGTCGACGAGCTTGATGATTTCTTCGAGGGCCGCGCGAGCGAGGTCGGTTTTCATCTTCTCGAGGGCTGCGGAAGAGGTGGCAGTCGAAGTTGTTGTTCCGGCTCTTTGCCAAGGGATCGCGTTGATGTTGTTGAACTTCTGGGCGTCCACCTCCTCGCCAGTCTTTCCGTCATAGGAGCGGAAGGCTCCTGTCATATGAAGCTGAATGTGGCCGCTTGGCGAGAGGTTGGGGGGAGCTCCGATATGGGGCGGAGTTGTTTCAGCGGAAGTGTCCACGAAGGTGAGGACGAGGGACTCGAGCACGATGACGGCTTGAGCTTCGTGCTCGGCGGCATGGGCGATGACTTCTTCAGGGGGCATCGGTTCGGGCCAGTAACCGACCTGCTTGTAGGGAAGGCTTGGATAGGCCGGTGGAAGCGAGGAAAGCGGAAAGACGAGTTCGTAGTTCCAGCTGGACTCTCGGCGTTCGCTCAGGCTGCTTTGCACGTGGAGGTAAACGGCGTCGTCGAAGTCTTGCAGCCAGCGGGGCATGGTTTGGCTGGCGGGTGGTTGGTGGGCGGGTTTTGGGTCCGGCCCGGATATTTTGATGCCGATTTGAGAGGCCAGATCCACCTCGTCGAAGTAGAGCCCGTGACGGTCGAGAACGAGGACGCGGCTGGCGTTTTCCACGATTTCGAATCGGCGAAATTCCGGCAGGGTGTTCTCGCAACCGCTTTGTAGCAGCAGGAAAATGAGGGTGAAAGCGTAGGGTAACAGGCGTCGCTTCATGGCAAGGGGGGCTTAAAGGTTGTGGGCTAGGCCCAGCTTGCGAGGAGGCGCGGGAGTCGACCTCAGGCTGTGCCGGACTGTTGGAGGAGTTGGTTGGGGTACTAGTTGGTACGCGGGGGGCAGGGGGAAAGGGTGCAAGAATTTTTTGGGTAACTGTTTTGTTGGATCGGTTTCTGCACGGGAGGACGAAGGCAGGGGGCTTTCCCTAAATGGACATCGCGTGCGAGCGCGCTCCTACATGGGCTGGGCAAGCTTCAGGCGCTGGAGGAGATTTTGCAGGTCCTGGGCAATGGGGGCGCGGAACTCTTTTTTTTCCAGGGGAGCTGTATCGGGAAACTGGATGCGGGTGGCGTGGAGGGCTTGCCTGGGGTGCAGGGTGCAGGGGGGATTGCTGTACCATTCTTCGCCGAGCAGGGGGTAGCCGAGATGGGAGAGGTGGATGCGGATTTGGTGGGTGCGTCCGGTGAAAAGCTTGGCTTGCAGGAGGGCGTAGCCATTGTTCCGGTCGAGGACTTGGAAGCGGGTGTGGGCGGATTTGCCGTCGGGGGTAACGCCGAGGCTGCGTTCGTCGACCTTGCCGATGGGGGAGGTTTCGTCGATGCGCTCCCAGTTGGGTTCGCCTTTGACGATGCAGCAGTACTGCTTGCTCATGCCGGGGGTGTTCCAGATGGCTTGCAGGTCGGTGACGAGCTGCTTGTCGAGGGAGAAGAGACACACGCCGGAGGTATCGGCGTCGAGCTGGTGCACGGCCCAGACCATTTGCCCGAAGTGCTGGATCAGATGGTACTGCACGCAATCGTCGTCGTCCAGCGAGCGGCCGGTAGTGGGCCAGTCGTAGGGCTTGTTCAGCACTACGAGAGGGTGGTGCTGGGCGAGGACGTGGGAGGCTATATCGAGCGAGCGCATCTACCGTGCGATAGATTCGGGCGGGGCGAGGTCGTGGCAAGGAAGAAGGGAGAGCTGCCAGCTGGTGTCGATCCCGCATTTTGATCGCGTGCAAGCAGGCCCTGCGGCCCAAGGGCGCTAGCCGCTTGGGTCGATCGCGTGCACGCGCGCCTGCGATGATTATTGGTAGTACAGGCCGTCGCGGGTGTATTCGGGGAAGACGACTTTGTAGTGAGGCTGCAGATACTGGGTGATGTCTACCAGTTGCTTGACCGTCAGGTAGGGAGTGAGGTCAGGCATGAGCGATTTGCCGCTCGGGTCCTCATAGTCGGCCACGTTCTTGTCCTTGATCGCGTGCGAGGGGTGGATGATCGAGGTGACGAGCTGAGCGTAGGTTTTTACGCGGTGCGTTTCACCTCCCAGTTGTACATGCAGGCTGCGCGGAATCTCTGGTTCGGGCAGGCTGTCTCCCACCACGGTGTGGCATTGCACGCAACCCATCGTTACGAAGGCTTCGCGGCCGGCGACGGGATCCCCATCGGGGAGTCGAAAGCCTTGCGGCGAGTCTACTTGGCGTCCGCAAGCAGCCAGCAGGAGCGCGGCGAGCAGGGCGGCTATTTTGCTGTTTCGATATTTCATGGTCCCTCCTTTGTTGAACAAAGTAGGGTACTCCCAGGTCGATGGGGTCGCAACTTTATAGGTAGGCCGATGGCTGCGAGGAGGGCGTTTTTAGGGGAGCTGATGGAAGTTATGGACTAGGATTATGGGCCCGGATGTGGAGGAAGGAAGGGCTGAGGGAAACGCGTGACGGGGACGCTGCTGCCTATCGGGAGAGCGGCTGTCGCCATGGCTTTAGAGTTTGTGGGAATTTTGATTTACTAATAAGTGCGAACACCTAGCTTGGCATGGTGGTGACCGAAGTTGGATCATATTGGCGAAAAGAGGCAGGAGCCCTCGTTCGCCTGGTCAATTTCTGGTGGTGGCTGGACTTGGCGGCTCCGTGGTGGCTGGGACTGAATCTGTTGAGCGTAGCAGCGGCCTTGCTTTGGCGGCGCTGGTTTGACTTGGGCTACGGCTTTTTGGGGGCTTACCTTTTGGGGCTGCTGGTGGTCTGGGGCCTTGGTTTCGCGAGGGCTCGCGGGCGTTTCATCGATTTCGAGAAGGGCTTGGGGCGTTTGGATCGGGCTTGGAATTTGCAGGGCGCCCTTTACGCGGCCAACCACGGAGCCGCTTCTTGGCCACCGGTGAAGACGGGTAGGGAAAAGGTTTTTCGCGTCTCCTTAAACCGGATACATTTGTCGCTTGTCTTGTCCTTTTTGGTTTTGGGGATTGGCCTCCTGTTGCCGGTGCAAAAGCTCTCGCCCAAACCTGAACTGGAAGTGGTGGCTGGCCCTAACGCCTGGGCAGAGATGGAGGAGTGGCTGAGCGTGATGGATGCCAGCGAACTGGTGGAGGAGGAGAGCCTCGATGCCTTCGAGCAGCGTTTGGATTCGTTGGTGGACCAGCCGCGCGAGGACTGGTTTTCGGAGGGGAGCTTGGAGGCGACGGACTTTTTGGCGAAGCAGTCGAAGGAGTCGACCCTGCAATTTTTGGAGTCGCTCGACATGGCGATGCAGAGCGCCTCTCGCTTTTCGGGCGGCGACGGGGCTGAACTGGGCGATCGCGACATGCGGCAGCTGAGCAAGAGTATCGAAAATTTGGATCTGGGCACTTTGGCTTTACGGGAGGACCTGATGAAGACCTTGAGCGAGCTGGCGGAATCGGAGCAGAGCTCGGTCGACCAGCAGACCCTGCAGGAGATGCTGGACCGCATGAAGGAAGGGGCGGAGACGGTGCAGAGAGGCATGGGCTTGCCCCGCTACCAAATGGGACCGATGCAAGCCGAACGCCGTCCGGGCTCAGGCGAGGACGGGGAAGAGGGGCCGACGCCACTGACCATCAGCGAGGAGGCGAGCGCCCGCTTGGCGGGTAATCTGGAGGGGATTTCTAACGAGGATCGCGAGCGCGCGATCTTGGGCGATACGGCCTTCACCAGCGAGGTGCAGATCGAGGATTTCGAAGCAGAGGCCCGTGGCAAGCAAGCGGGCGAGCGGACGCACAATGTGGGCGAAGGCGGCAGCGCGGTGTGGCAGATGCGAGCCCGTCCCAAGGAACAAGCTTTATTGAAGAACTATTTTGGCAATGAGTAGCGCTAGCACCCCAAGTCCCATCACGGAAGGCCGAGCCCAGGCGATCCAAACGAAACTGCGAGCTCTCACGGGAGCCCTCAATCAAGTGCTCTTCGGGCAGGCCCGGACAGTGGAGCTGGTAGTGGTGGCCTTGCTGGCTCGCGGTCATGTATTGCTGGAAGGACTACCGGGCTTGGGCAAGACGGAGCTGGTGAAAGCCTTGTCGAAGGCGATTCAGCTGAAGCAGAACCGGGTGCAATTCACGCCTGACCTCTTGCCGGGCGACATCACCGGAAACCCGGTCTTGCAGGAGTCGCCAAGCGGCGAGCGAAGTTTCGTTTTTCAGGAAGGTCCTCTTTTCGCGGAGCTGCTGCTCGCAGACGAAATCAATCGAGCTTCGCCCAAGACCCAATCGGCCTTGTTGGAAGCGATGCAGGAGCGAAGCGTGTCGGTCTTCGGCACGAGCCATCGCTTGCCGGAGCCGTTCTTCGTTTTTGCGACCCAGAATCCTATCGAGCTGGAAGGTACCTATCCGCTGCCGGAAGCCCAGATCGACCGCTTCCTGTTCAAGCTTTCCATGGAGCGGGGCGATCGCTCGGTGATCGAAAAGATCGTGCAGCATCGCGACTTGGGCGGAGAGGTGACGGTCGAGCAAGTAATGACGAGGGAGGAGCTGCTGGAGGCCAGTTCCTTGACCCGCGAAGTTTTTCTGCCGCCTGCGGTGGTGGCCTACATCGCTCGCCTCGTGGAGGCTACCCACGTGGGAAATTCCAAGGCGGCGGATGGGGTGCGCTTTGGTTGCAGTCCGAGAGCGGCCATCAGCTTGGCAGCGTCGGCCCGGGCAAGAGCTCTACTGAATGGGAGAGTGTATTCGAATTTCGAGGACGTGGAGGCCTTGGCGATTCCCGTGCTGCAGCATCGCATTATCATGGACTATCAAGCCAGGGTAGAGGGGGTAAACGGCGCGACGGTGGTAAATCGCTTGCTTGAAGAGATTTCGCCAGATGGGGTGGATCTGCCCGAATCGCTCAAATCAGCTAAGCTGTAAGGACAAACATGATACGCTTTGGGGTCTTTTCGTTGCTTAAGGTGGGTTTCGTTAGGGGGCGTCTCCGGAGGAGCCTTGCCGCCTTGGAGCTAGGTCTGCTAGCTATGCTTTGTTCGCAGGGAACGGCCCAGGTGCAGCTGGCCCATATCGATGGTGAGGACCAAGGAGCGACGGTGTCGCGACTTTACGGCGAAGTGGTGATCGGCGGTTACCTTCCTCTGCGAGTGCGCCTGGAGAACAAGACGGATCGTCCCCAGCAATGGGGCCTGCGAGCGCGTAGCTCGATCGACGACCATCGCAGCTCGGTGATAGAGTTCTCCAAGCAGTTCGAGGTGGGAGCCCGCACGGCAGAGGTTTTTGATGTCTTGGTGCCCACTCCGTCGATCGCCGATTTCGAACAGTTTAGAAACACCGGGTACTACTACGGCTACTCGTCGATGCAGGTAACCGGGACTTTAGTTGGGCCAGAGCAGGATCTCTCCTTTTCCTGCTATTCATCCGGCAATACCGATATCGATTCAATTTTACTTACGAACAATGTGGTTGATATCGTAGGTTACGGGGAGCAAGTGATACCTTTCATTCCGCAAGACTTCTTCAATGACGGCACGCGTTATGTACCGCCGGGCGAGCGTCTCGGGTTCCAGCTGGTCCAGCTGGAGGCGAACACCATGCAGGAAGACTGGCGAGCCTACTGGGGCTTTGGGATGATCCTGTTGTCGACTGAGGAATGGAAGAGCCTAAGTTCCCTGCAAACCCAAGCGTTGATGAACTGGGTGCGTGCTGGCGGTGTTTTGGTTTTGCCGGATTGGAACTGGGCTCGTGGCAATATCATTCCTGGTGTGTCGCAGGACGATTTCAAATCGGGCGAATGCCATTACGGTCTAGGTCGCATCGAAGTAGGACCCATCGTCGGGGGTTACGAAAGCGTGAATCGTCGGGTGTTTGACGAAGGCGCTTTTCCGCTCAGCAATCCAAGGGTGTCGGGAGTCTTTGGATACGATCTCCAAGATCGGGAAAGCTTGGGAGGTTATTACGCGGTCTTGATTGGTTTTATCGTTCTGGTGGGGCCGGTGAACCTGATGTATTTTTGTCGGGGCCGTCGTCGCTACCGACTCTTTGTCACCACGCCGCTGATCGTGCTGGCGAGCTTGTCGGCCATTGCCCTCTATTCGCTGTTGAGGGATGGGGTGGGTGGCGAGGGCGAGCGTTTCGAGTTGACGCTCTTCGGCGGCGACTCGAACCAAGCGCTGAGAGTCCAGTCGCAGGGCGCGGACTTAGGGATGATTTTTGGCCGTTCATTCGAGGTGCCGGATAAGGCTCACGTGGAGCGTTTTTCTGTTCCGGGAGCAGCGCAAAAGCGCTACGAGGTGGATGGCTCCAAGCGGAGCGGCGATTGGTTCGTCTCGCGCTCCAAGAATTCGCTGCTCGTCGCTTGGGCGGAGCCCTCGCGGGAACAGGTTCGCTTGGAGGTGAATGGAAACGGAGCTGGTTTGAAGGTGAGCTCTCGTATCAAAGGAACGGTAACGCCTTTCGTTTTGAAGGATGGCGCGGGGAATTATTGGACAACCGAAAGTTTGTCGCTAGGGGAAACCAAGTCCCTGACGCGGGTCGATGCCGAGAAGGTGAAGGACCTTATCGAAAGGCTTACGCAGAGCAAGGCTCGTCGACTTTATGAGACAGCCATCGAGCGGCAGCTAAGAGGTAGTAACGTGTTTTTTGGCGAATTGAAGAACGACGCGAATCCCGCTCTAGCGACCTTGAAGTCGGTGGCATGGGACGACGGTGGCCATCTGGCCTTGGGGCAGGTCGTGCTTGCTGGAAGGGAGAATCAGTAGTATGAGTTTGGATACGTCACAATCGGAAGAGCCAGCGATCTGGGTGGAGAACCTCGAACGCCGATTCGGATCCCTTAACGCGGTGGATGGGATTTCCTTTTCCGTAGAACGAGGCAAGGTGGTTGGCTTCATTGGAGCTAATGGCGCCGGAAAGACCACGACCATGCGCATCCTCTCGACCTTGGACGTGCCTGACGCAGGTCAGGTGCGGGTCATGGGTTACGATGTCGTTTCTCAGGCAGCCGAGGTCCGGCGCAGCCTAGGCTGGATGCCCGACGCTTTTGGCAAGTACAAGAATCTGGACGTGATGGAGTACCTGGACTTCTTCGCCCGTGCCTACGGCTTGAAGGGGGCATTGCGGCGGCAGCGCTTGAAGGAAGTGAGCGAGTTCACGGAATTGGACCAGATTGCGAGGAGCCCGGTTTTCACCTTGTCGAAAGGGCAGAGCCAGCGGCTCAGCTTGGCTCGTACGCTTTTGAACGATCCGGCGGTGCTTATACTGGATGAACCGGCGGCCGGCTTGGATCCCAAGGCTCGGGTGGAGCTCAAGCGCCTGGTGCGTTTGCTCGCTTCGATGGGCAAGACTCTGTTTATCAGTTCACACATCCTCTCGGAGCTGGATGAGGTTTGCGATAGCTTGCTCTTCATAGAAAACGGGAAGATCCTTTTCCAAGGCAAGTCGGACGATTTGAAAGGGCATTCGGAGGAGCGTCTGCTTTTGGAAATCGAAACGGAAGGGGATCCTGCCGCTCTTTTGGCTTGGCTGCATTCCTCTCCCGCGGTGCAAGTCGACCGGGAGTCCGGAAAGACCTGCTTCGTATCCATCGATGCCACTACAACGAGTCGCAAGGAGCTCCTGCGTGACCTGATCAAGGACGATTTGCCGATTGTGGGATTCAGGAAAACGGAGCGAAAGCTCGAAGAAGCCTTCATCCATCATTTGAAGGTGGCGGGAGAAAGGAAGGTCGGATCATGATAAACAGAATCATAGGGATTGCGGACGCGTACGTCCCCTCTGTCGTAGCCAAGGAGATACGGCAAGGTCTCAACGGCTGGGGCTTCCTGGCTCAGTTTTATGGAGTGCACGCGGTCCTGGCCTTTTTGACTTTGGCTCAGATGGCGGTGCTCACGCAGGGACATGAGGGAAACTTCCTCATCGAGCGTGGCGTTTTCTGGTTCATGATGGGAGCCTACTTCCTGTTCCTCGTCCCTCTAATGAGCATCAATGCGGTTTCTTCGGAGAAGCAGGGCGGAACGATCGAGTTGATTCGTATGACGGGATTGGGGGCTCGCGGGGTAGTATGGGGGAAGTGGGCCTATCAAGCCTTGTTTGTCTTGATTGTGGGCGTATCCGTTTATCCTTACATTGTTCTGTATCACTTCGTGTCGGGAAGCGATGTCGTGGGGGAGAGCCTTATGCTGCTTTTCTTGGTTATCGGATCCTTGGTTGTTCTTGGTATCTCGGTGGGTGCCTCTGGCTATGGAACGAATCACTTCAAGTCACTGGTATTCGTAGCGGTTTTGCTGACCTTGTTTTTCGGCGGGGTTGGGATCTACAACAACATGATTCGTCGGGGAACCCAGCTGCTGGGCGGAGAAGGCTTGCTGCTTTTGCTCGGGGTGGGGGGCGTGCTGATGGTCTTCATGCTGGAGGTAGGTGCCGCCCGGGTGGGTTCCAGAGTGGATGGGCATTCTTTTGTCATTCGCTTGCTCGGACTCTTGTTGCTGCTTGTTCCGCTAGGCTTGATAGGCTTGGATATCTTTCCCGAGTTTTGCCTGGCTGCATCTTTCGTGGTGATCATCGTGGTACCCTGGTTTGCCCTCATGGAAGCGCCGGTAATGGTTCCAGGGCCCTATCGCAAGTACGTGCGTTGGGGCGGCATTGGGCGGGCATTGGGGCGATTCCTTTTCTATCCGGGGTGGGCGACGGGGGTCGTTTATTCAAGCGTGATGCTGTTGATCTTCGTGGCCGGACTCTTTACCTGCGCCCATCTGGATTTGGCGGATATTTCGCGGAAGGATGCGATGGAAATGAGTTACGTGTTCATCGCGATCGCTACGATCCCGTTTCAGGTTTGTTTGGTGCGGGCGATCTTTCAGAAGCATGAAACGGATTGGGCAATCTCGAAGGTGATCGTCGTCAACGTTGCCCTCGTCTTGTCCGCTTTCGGCATGGGGATCGTAAAGGTCTTTTTCGGAATCGACCTCACGCCGTGGACTTCCTTCATTCCGAGCAACGCTCTTATCTATTCCTTTTTCGGTGCCTTCAGTCATGGCTCCGACTTCGGCGCCCACCAATTTGTTGCGGCTTTGGGGCAGTTCGTGATCGCCTTGTCGCTCATCTTGATGGGGCAGCGGTATTGGAGTCGCTACGAGGGCCTGGAGGCGAGGGCGCTTGAAATCAATCGCTCGCGTGCGACCAAGGGCCGTGCCCGATGATAGAGGCCGAGGACTTGTCAGAATTGTTGCGGGAGCGCTGGGCGAAAGGCTCGGGGCTGGCTCGCAAGTACCGATTGAACTTGCGGCAGCCGAAAGTATCCGGCGCCAACGGAAACTGGTTGGGGGTAGGCATTGGCAGCTCGGTGGATTTCCAGGACCATCGTCCCTATGCGGTGGGAGACGACCCGCGCTACATCAATTGGCAGGCCTATGCTCGTTCCGGGGAATATACCATGAAGCTCTACCGCGATGAGGTGAGCCCTTCTGTGGACCTGGTGTTGGACGCTTCCGATTCCATGGGCCTTAGCCGGGAGAAGTTGGGCGCCGCCATGGAGCTTTTCTATTTCTGCGTGGAGAGCGCGGTGGGGCAAGGAGCGGCACTCAAGTGTTACTTGCTCGATGAAGCAGGTTGCCGATTCCTCAGCTTGGAATCATTGCGGGGCGCTTCCTGGCTTGAGCTCAAGGGGAGTCAAAGCAGGGGATTGGTGCCTAAGTTTGAGGCGATCCCCTGGCGCGCCCAATCCGCCCGTATCCTGATTTCGGACTTCTTGTATCCCGGCATGCCGAGCGAGCTGCTGAGTCGCTTCGGCATGAGCGCCTCTTGGAAAGCGTTGCTTCGCGTCTATTCTGAAGCGGAGGCGAATCCCGACTGGAACGGAGGGATGAAGTTGGTCGACAGCGAAACGGCTGCCGAGCGGATTCTCTATTGCGACCAGGCTTTTTTGAAGTCGTATCGAAATAACTACGACAAGCATTTCTCGTTGTGGGATGAATACGCACAAAGAAATGCGGTGGCGTACTTTAGCGTTAAGGACGAGGACCTGCTGGGCGAGCAACTGGCGAACTCGGGGATTTTGAGTGGCTTGATCGCGGTATGAACGTCTATTTCGCCAATCCCTTAGGCTGGACCGCTTTGCTCGCAGCGCTTCCTCTCGTTTATCTGCACTTCTTTCGCCGGCAGACGCGTAAGCGGGTCGTGAATACGCTCTTTCTCGTCGATAAGGCTTCGCAAAATCGAGAAGCGGGCAACCTGCGGGAGCGCTGGCGTCAGTCCGCTTCCTTTTGGCTGCAGCTGTTGGCTCTTGCCCTCTTAGCTTGGCTCCTGTCGGAACCACGGTGGGCCGACTCGCACAAGCTTGGAAAAGTCGCAATTGTCTTGGATTCCTCGGCCTCGCTTTCCTCCTTCGAGATGAAGGCGGCGGAACAGGTGGCCAAGCTTGGAGATCTGATGGAGCGTCGACTGCCTCAGGTTGAATTTACCCTACTGGAGAGCGGTCAGAGGGGGGCGGCTCTGTACCGGGGGCGGAAACTGGCCGATTTGATCGATGGCATGGCGAGCTGGAAACCTCGCATGGGAAGTCACTCTGCGCTGCAGCGATTGAAAGATGCTCGGGAGTGGGCAGGTCGAGATGGAGTGGTGGTTTGGGTGAGCGATCAGGAGAATTTGGATACGCCAGCAGGTGTGGAGTCTTTGCTGGTTGGAGAGTCGATCGAGAACGTCGGGGTCGCAGGGGCTCGATCGTTTCGCTCGGACGGCGCGGATGGTTGGCGTGCGATCGTTACCAACTATGGCAGGGAAACGGCTCGTCGCGAGTGGTGGTTGGAGTTTGAGGGCGGAAAAAGCCCGAGCAAGTTGATCGAAATTGAAGCTGGGAAGTCCTTGGCCTTGGAAGGACGATTCCCGGAGGGCGAGACGGCGGTGAGCATAGCGCTGTCCGAGGATGCCTTCGTGTTGGATGACTATGCTCCCTTGGTGGTGGAGCGCGGCAAAGTACTTTCCGTATGGATTCCCTCGGCGGATCCCAACGCTGGGCTTTTTCATCGCCTTGCGGAAAGCATGTCAGGTAGTCGCTTCGTGGAGAAGGCGGAGGAAGCTGATCTAAAGCTGCTCACCGTCTCGCCGGATGCCGCTTGGGATGGAAATGGCCCGGGAATTTACTTTGTTGCGAGCGATGGAGAAAATAACCGTCCGCTCGCGGGTGGAGTAAACATTCCGAGTAACCACGAACACAATACAAGCCTTTCCTGGGAAGGGCTCTACACGAGGGAAGGGCGGCGCTTAGAAGCTGCTGCGAACGATTTGGTTCTGCTGTGGCAGGATGCGGAGGCTTTGATATTTTTGAGGGGAGAGGCGCTCGTGTTCAACTTCGAGTTACGTGAATCGAATTTGGATCGCATACCCGCATTCGTATTGCTGGTCTGGCGTTATTTCGATGCGCTACGGGAACGGAAGCCTGGATTTGCTTCGGTCAATTGCGATGTCGGTCAATCGCTGGTTCTCCCGCTCTCGCAGGATAGAGGCACAGCCCAACTGCTTGCTTGGCGTGGGGATAAAACGGATACGGATGTGATGTTGATTGGCCCGCGTTTCGAAGCGCCCAGCGAACCGGCTTTTTTCCGGGTCGAGCAAGCGGGCGAATCGCTTATGTTTGGAGCTGCCCGGTTTGCTGATGTCCGAGAGTCAAATTTCCAGAGGGCATCTTCCCGCTTCGATTTCGAAGCCTTCGATGCGAGTTTGGTGGAAAGCTACTACGACGCAGATTTTTATTCGTCGTTTTGGTTGTTGTGTCTGGGAGGGGTGATGCTGGCGGCGTGGGCAGCCTGCTACCGGGAGAATTTGTAGAATGGAGTTCGCGAATCTAGAGTGGTTGCTGCTCCTGCCGTTGGGGGCCTTGCTCGCCTGGCAATTCCCTTCGCTGGGCCTGTACAAGCCCTGGCGAGCGCTTTGTTGGCTGCTCCTGGTAGCGGTGATGGTGGATCCGCAGCTTCGCCTGAAGCTGAAGGGAATTGATCTTTGGGTATTGGTGGATCGCTCCGACTCGGTACGAGAGTGGACGGAGGAGCGCCAAAGCGAGTGGGAAAGCATCCTTCGCGAGAGCAAGGGTGAGCACGATCGCTTGCGCTTGGTCGACTTCGCTACGGACGCTCGCGAACGTTCCGCCAGCGAGTCCAGCTTCGTGCTAGAGGATCGAAACGCCTCCAAGCTCGGTCTTGCCCTGCGGCAAGCCCTGATGTTGCGGGACGAAACGCGGGCTAGCAAAGTGTTGTTGCTGAGCGACGGCTATTACACTGACTCTTTGGACGGTTTGGAGGATGCCTTGCTTGCGGCGGGGATTCCTTTCGACTATCGGCTTTCCTCCAAGCGAGTGCATTCGGATTTTCAGGTGAGCCGATTGGAACTGCCGGATGGGGTGAAGGTGAACGAGGCCTTTGCAATCGATGTTCGCTTAGAGGGCGGCAGAGACGAGACGGTGGCCTATACGGTATATCGTAACGAGCATGCGATCCATAGCGGGCGCGCCCAGCTGAACGAGGGCAGGCGAGACCTGCGTTTCTTCGATCGGTTGGAGCGTGCGAGCTCGGTAGCGTATTCGGTTTCGATAGACGTAGAGGGCGACCAAGTTCCAGGTAATGATCGCATGACGCGTTGGGTGAAAGCGGAGGGACCCAGTCGCGTTTTGCTTATCTCGAACTTCGTGCAGGATTCAGTGGCGCAAGTTTTGCGAAAGGGAGGCTTTGAGGTGGAGCGAACGAGTGACTTTACGAGTTTAGACGTTCGTAGCCTTTCGGGAGTTAGCGCTGTGGTGATCAACAATGTATCCGCTAACGAACTACCGGCAGGATTTCTCAAAGCAATTGATTTCTTTGTGCAGGAGCAAGGCGGAGGCTTGTTGATGTTGGGAGGTCCGTCGAGCTTTGGTTCTGGTGGGTACTACGGTTCGCCTTTGGAACCGCTTATTCCTGTTTCCATGGAGTTAAAGCAAGACCACAAGAAACTGGCCGTGGCGATGTGCGTTGTGGTGGATCGGTCCGGTAGCATGAGCGCCGGGGTCGAGGGAATGGAGGGAATGCGTAAGATCGACTTGGCCAACGCAGGGGTGGCTCAAGCGGTAAGCATGTTGGGGAGACAGGACGCGATTGCGTATTTAGCGGTGGATACGGAAGCCCATGTGGTAGTGCCTCTGACGGACGTGCATTCGAATCGGCCACAGATCCTAGATCTAGTGAGGCGGGTGGACAGTTTAGGTGGAGGCATCTATGTCTACGAAGGGCTATCGGCGGGTTGGAAAGAGCTACAGCAAAGCCAAGCGGGCCAGCGGCACATGATTCTATTCTCTGATGCAAGCGATTCGGAAATGCCGGGCGATTACAAAGCCTTGATAGAGGAGATGGTGGAAAAAAAGACGACGATCAGTGTAATCGCCCTCGGCCGCCCGACCGATTCGGACGCGGACTTGCTCAAGGATATTGCCCAACGGGGCGGCGGTAGGATTTTTTTCAATACGAATGCAGCGGACTTGCCAGCCCTCTTTACTCAAGAAACGGTGGCGATTGCCCGTTCCGCTTTTATCGAGGACGAGACGCCGACGCTGGCGACTGCGGGCTGGATGGAGTTAGGCGCGGGGCAGGTCGATTGGCTTCCTTTGGTGCAGGGTTATAATCTCTCCTATTTGCAGGAGGGGGCCACCATGGCGCTGGCTTCCGATGACGATTACCGCGCTCCTTTAGTGGCCTACTGGCAAAAAGGGGTGGGCCGCGTGGCGGCAGTAACGTTTGCCATGGGCGGGCAGCATGCTTGGCGGGCCCAAGCATGGGAAGAGTACGGCGATTTCACGCAAACCTTGGGGCGCTGGCTGAGCGGTGGCCGACAGCAGGATGGCGTAAGCTTGGAGTCGCGTATTGAGGGGAATCATTTGACTCTGGAGCTATTCTACGACGAGAGCCGCAAGGAGTTTTTAGGACAGCAGTTTCCTGCGGTAAAGCTAGCGGAAGGGCAGGAAGTACGAGAGGTGGTTTGGCAAAGGGTCGAGCCCGGTCGTATGCAGTTGACGCATGCGCTTTCTACGAACGTTCCGGTCCGTGGGGCGGTGCGTCTAGGTGACAGGGCTCTGTCGATGGGGCCGTTCTTTGTGGGAAGCGACGAGGAATGGCGTACGGATTTGCAGCGTATCCAGAACTTGGGGGCGCTCTCCAAGAAAACGGGAGGGAAAGAGCAGGTGGATCTGAGCAAGGCTTGGCGACATCCGCCCCAGCTGCAGTTGATGTCGCTGCGGCCTTGGCTGTTGTTGGCTCTGGTGTTGGCCTTCCTTGCCGATGTGGCGATTACGCGGCTGGGATATTTCCGCTACCTTTGGAAGCAGTAGGCGCTTCTTTGTGGGGGCGTGCTTGTCACGCGAATCGTCTGGGTCGCCGTGACCTAGGCGGGATTCGCGGCCAAGGTCGCTCCTACAGCTAAGAGGCCGGTGTGGGCGGCTTCACTTGCTCGAAAAGGCTTTCGAGGAGCGTGTGTACCACGTCGACTGTGAAGGCGTTGCCAACTTGGTGCAGCAGGTCCGTTTCCTTTACGCCGTAGACGCGTTTTTGGTAGGTCTTGTCGAAGCCTTGCAAGCCGAGTCCCTCCAGGCCCGAGATCTTGCGGAGTTCTCCGTCGCGAGCGTAGAGCAATCCGTGTCGTCCGGAGCGCAGGGTGGGCGCCACTTTCTTGAAGAGGCGAAGGTCGGACTGGCGGGTGTCGATGATCGTGAAGTCAGGCAGGGCTTTGAGGTCGTCTACGGTGGTTCCCGATGGCTTGTTGTATTTGTTGTTCAAATACTTCTCCAGGTAGGCGTAGCCTTCAGGGGTGACGGCGAATTTAGGATCTTTTGAGGTAAGGATGTGGCGGAGCTGCTTCTGCTTCTTCTTGCGCTCGGGGAAAGTGAATTCGAAATCGTCTGAGACTAGGTCCTCGCGGATGCCAACGAAGTAGACGCGTTCGCGCATCTGAGGGATTCCGTACTCCTCGGAGGAAACAAGTTTCCAAGTGACCTTGTAACCGGCGGAGCGGAGCTCGATGAGGATCTGCTTGAGGGTCTCGCCCTTGTTGTGGCTGATGAGGCCCTTGACGTTTTCCAGCAGAAAGTAGTTTGGCTTCTTGGCGGCAAGGATGTCGCTGAGTGCGAATATGATCTGTCCGCGAGGGTCCTTGAAGCCTTCGCGGCGGCCGACGATGGAGAAGGTTTGGCAAGGGAAGCCGCCTAGCATCACGTCGAAATCAGGCACTTTATGCGGATCCATCTTGGTGAGGTCACCCAGGTCGATGAGCGGTTCCCAGAGGGTTTCCAGGTCGTGCAGCATGCGGTAGGTCCGCTTGGCCTTGGCGTCGATCTCGGAATAGCCGACGCATCCTCCCCCCAGTTTTACGGCGGCGGCGTGGCCGGCGCCAATGCCGGCGCAGAAGTCGAGGAAGCGGAAAGTCGGGTTGTCGGCGTGCATGGAAAGGAGGTTTTGCGGCGGAAAAGGGAGCGTCTCCGCAATTGTGAAAGCGATGAGGTGTAAGGAGGATCCGCCAAACGTCAAAAGGCAAAACGCGCGGTTTTTGCCAGCTTCGCTCGCTCTCCTGATGTCGAGCTCGGTTCCGCGGAAAGAGTTTTTATTTGACTCTACGACAATTGTAGTAGTAACTACTACACGATGTCCATGAAGAAGAAATCTACTGGTGAGAAGCTCAGTCCGATGGAGTTGGAGATCATGCAGTCTCTATGGAAGCTGAAGGCGGCTTCGATTCGGGAGGTCCAGGAGTCTCTTCCGGAAAAAAGGCAGGTGGAGTACACGACCGTGCAGACTATCGTCTATCGCTTGGAAAAGAAGGGGGCGGTGCGGCGGGCCAAGAAGATTGGCAATGCTCACATCTTCGAGCCGACGGTGACCAAGAAATCAGCCATTGGCTCGATCGTGGACGATTTTCTATCTTTGTTTGGCGGGTCCGCGGAGCCAGTCATGCTGCACATGGCGGAATCGGGCAAGCTGTCCTTGGAGGATCTCAAGGCCTTGGAGGACGCCATCAAGCAGACTCAAGGCAAAAAGGGAGGCGAGAATGAGTGAGTGGAGTTACTATTTGCTCTCCCATCTTTGGGAGTCGAGTTTGTTCGGGATTGTATGCGCATTATTGATACTGGCTCTTGGGCGTTCCTGGAGTTTCAGTCGACACTTTCTCGCGTGGGCGAGCTTGCTGAAGTTGGTCGTTCCCTTTGCAGTTTTCGCTTCCCTTTTCTCGTGGATGAAAAGTTCTTGGCCTGCTGGCGATAAAGGGGAGTTCGTGGGATTCGGGTATTTGGATCTGACGGCACGTACCCTGAAAATAGATACATGGGTTGATTTGGGAACGGAGACAATTCAGGCTCAGGCTGTTTTCCCTTGGGAGCTTATGATCGTAATCGCTTGGGCCGCGGGATTCGTGGCTCTTGGAATCTATTGGCTCCGCCAGCATGCGAGGGTGGTAGAGTCGCTACGGTCGTCGAGTCTTCCCGCAGGTAGAGAATGGCAGGTCCTCGCGGAACGCGTATGGAAACGGCCTATACGGAGGATGCCAAAGATCCTCATCAGTCAAGACAGCCTTTTAGCTGCAGGCGTATTTGGAATTTTTAGACCAATAGTCATTATTCCCGCTACTTTGAATCAGGCTCTCTCCGTTGCGGAGCGCGAAGCGTTTTTGCGTCATGAATTTCAGCACGTCTACAAGCGTGATACCCTTTGGCTCTTCGTCCAAACATTCATTCGAAATCTATTCTGGATGCATCCCTTGGTGTGGTGGCTGGATCGCCAGATAAGCGCGGAGCGCGAGATTTTGAGGGACGAAGAGGTTATCCGAAAAACCGAAAACGTAACATCATATCTAAACTGTCTGATGAAAGTATCAAAGATTAAGCTGCCCAGCAGCTATGCCACCAGTGTGGGAATTATGGGGGCACCTTTCGCAAAACGTATCAAGTCAATCACGCGGATCGGCCGCTCGAGAGTAGGAGATTTTGCCTCTGCAGTGGGGAGCGTCGTCGCAGTGTCTGCACTGACTATTTTATTGTCCGCTTCCATGTCGCTGAGCGAAGTGAAGGCTGCTACCGATGAAGAGAAGGGGGAGGAAGCGGAGGTTAAGCTAGAGCCGAGTCTTACCGATGCGGAACAGGCGTTGGTGAAGAAAGTCATCGCTGATTTGAAGGAGAATGGAGACAAGGAGTTGGCTCTGGACAGGATCTATGAGGCGATAACTGAGGATTCATCTGCGGCCTTGGAGTTCATCGCTGCTAACTTTCACGCGGAAAAGGGTGACGTGGAGAAAGCGATTCAGTTCTACCAGGTAGCAGCTGACAAGATGCCCACGTTCCGTCGCGCGATCCGCAACATGGGGATCATGCAGGTGAAGTTGGAGGATTACGAAGGCGGTAAGGAGAGCCTGCTCAAAGTCAGGGAATTAGGGGCTGAAGACACGACGACCTTGGGCTTAATTGGTCTTTGTTATGTGAATACAGAGGATTTCGTCTCGGCGGAGCATTACTATCGTTTGGCCATCGAAAAGGATTCTACGGTTCGCGATTGGAAAGTCGGCTTGGCGAAGGCCCTGCTGAAGGCAGAGAAATATTCCAAAGCGGAGCCTCTTCTCGTTTCCTTGCTGGAGGAAGCTGAAAACGAGGGCGACACGCGTCGGGCAGAGATATTGCGAGCGTCGCTCGAGAACGCCCGTCTCAGTATGGGCAAATAGAGACTTACCACACCGTGCGAGCAGTCCGGGCCTTCGTGGTTCGGGCTGCTTTTTTGTTGTCAGTCAATTTCGAGCACAATGGATCCGTTTCGCTCTTCGGACTCTACTTTTCGGTGGGCTTCGGCTGCTTGATCCATGGGGTAAGTTGCGTCGACGAGCGGGGTGAGCTGGCCGGACGCGACGAGTGTTTTTAGTTCCGCGAGTTCTGCGGGGGATTCGGCCGCGAAGGCGGTGTAGATGGGATGTTTTGAGTAGAAGCGATTGAAGAGGGACTTCATCAGGTCCGCGAAACGGGGATTGCCGGTGGCGTAGCGTCCGCTAGGGGCGAGGACGCTGAGGCATTTGCGAAGATTGCTGCTAACGACCATGTCCAGCATCGCGTCGTAGTGGATGGCCTCTTGGGTAAAATCGGTTTCGGCGTAGTCGATGAAGCGGTCGGCTCCGGCCTGCTCGATGATGGAACGTTTGCTGGCTTTGTCGACGACGGTGACGGCGGCCCCGCGGGCTTTGGCAAGCTGGATCGCGTAGAGGCCGATGCTGCCGCCTCCTCCGTTAATGAGGATGTGTTCCCCTTTCTTAAGCTCCAGTTTGTTGAGGAAGTGCAGGGCGTTCAGACCGCCCAGCGGAATGGTGGCGGCCTCGGTGAAGCTGGCGTTGTTGGGGATATGCTTGATAGTGTAGTTGCGGGGCAATGACAGGAATTGAGCGTAGGCGCCGAAGCGCATTTTAGAACAGCCGAAAACGGGGTCGCCTTTTTTGAAGGGGGAGTCGGGAGGTTCTTCGGAAGCGATTTCGCCTGAGAAATAGCCGCCTAGTATTGGATTTCTGGGAGCGCGGATTCCGAAGGCGAGACGCAGCGGAAGGGAGAACCATTTAACTGCGAAGTGGAAAGCGCGAAACTCGCAATCGGCCTTGGTGACCTCTGCCGCGCGAACGCGAACTAAGACGTGCTTTGCATTCGGTTTAGGCGAGGCGACTTCTTCGACCTGCAGGACTTCTGGGGGGCCGTATTTCCGGAAGGTGACTGCTTTCATGGACGTCGCTTGGGCTGCAAACCTTCAGAGGGGTGGCCCCATGAGCTCGAGGTCGTGCTCGGCGAAGAAGGCGGGGAGGTCTTCAATCTGATCGAGCTCGGTCGAGATCCGGTGGAAGAACGCTTCGGATTTGCCGGCGTCGAGCAACTCGAAGTGCAGCGTGCCGGGGGCGTCGCCCACGTTCTTGAAGCTGTGCACGGCGCCGGGTGGAATGCAGATGCTGCCGCCGGCAGTGAGGGTGACTTGCTCTCCGTCTTTTTGGAAGAGGAAGGTACCGTCGATGATATGGAAGATCTCGTGTTGTTGGGTGTGGGTGTGGAGGGGCGGGCCAACTTGCGGCTGTACGACTTCGCGGAAGACTGCGGAGCGTCCGTTGGTTTGGGAGGAGGGGATGAGGCAGGTGATATCGAATTTCATAGGCTTTAAAGTGCGGGCCTATGAAAGACGATTCTTGGGGAACTGCAAAGCAAAGTGTGCAGGCAAGGTCAGGCCTTTTGCTGATTCATCTCCATGGTAGGGAACCAGCGTTCTCCGTCCGGCGAGAATTCTCCTTTCTCGTGCCAGCGGTGACCGTTTTCGGTGAAGGTTATCGTGAAACGTATTTGCCCTCCGGGGATCTCGTATCCCCAGCGGAACTTGGCGTTGGCTTCGAGGACTTCGAAGCTGGCCTGTGTGTTCAAACCTTGGAAAATGTGCGTATCGAACTTGTAATTACGGGTGAGGGGATCGAAGCAGAGGGTAGCGAGGGCATGGTGTACCTTCTGGTCGTTCTCGTCGGTGCCGCGTCCTTCGATCAGAAGCACGGTTTCGTCGAGCTTCCACTGGATGCTCTCGCGCACGGCCGCGTTTTGGCGAGTGCCGTCAGGGCTCATGGTCCAACTAGTGCCTTCCCAATCGCCTACCATGATGGAGAGTTCTTGCATCGCTGCTTGTACAGGAGCTTTGACGTCGGGCATTTGGGCTTGAAGCGTAGCAAGGCCGAGGCTGCTGGTGAGTGAAATGAAGGCGAGGAATTGAGCGAGCTTGGATTTCATGGAGGGGATTGTAACAGCGTTTTCGTGGCGGCGCAGGTGCCATCGGTCATGGTGGGGGAGTTTCGAAGGGAGCGCCGCGCTTTGGTCTTGCAACGCGGTCGCTGGCTAAAGTGGGTGATGTCCCTGCGGTCGGTACAGCGCTACGGAAAAGGGCGACTTTCGGATCTGCCGAAAGTCGCCCTGTTGAATGTCTGGTGGTTGGTCCTGCCGCTTACTTTTTCAGGTCGAAACGGTCGGCGTTCATGACCTTGGTCCAGGCGGCCACGAAGTCCTTGACGAACTTTTCTTGGGCATCGTCGCAGGCGTAGACTTCGGCCAGGGCGCGTAGCTCCGAGTTGGAGCCGAAGGTGAGGTCGACGCGGCTGGCGGTGCGCTTGATTTCTCCGGTCTTGCGATCGCGCCCGTCGAAGAACTGTTCGTCCTTTGACTGCGGGAACCAGGCCACGCTCATGTCGAGCAGGTTGGCGAAGAAGTCGTTGCTGAGGGTGCCGGGCTTGTCGGTGAAGACCCCGTGGCTCGAGCCGTCCCAATTCGTATCGAGAACGCGCATGCCACCGATAAGAACGGTGAGCTCGGGCGCGGTGAGGCCGAGGAGCTGGGCCTTGTCGACCAGTAGTTCCTCTGCGGATACGGTGTAGCGCGCCTTCAGGTAGTTACGGAACCCGTCGGCCATCGGCTCCATCGGCTCGAAGGCTTCCACATCCGTTTGCTCTTGCGAGGCGTCCATGCGACCCGGGGTGAAGGGCACTTTGATGGGGTGTCCGCCGTCTTTTGCGGCTTTCTCAACCGCGGCGCAACCGGCGAGCACGATGAGGTCGGCGAGCGATACGGTCTTCTCGAAGTCGTCTTTGATGGTTTCGAGGGTACCGAGCACTTTATGGAGTTGGGTCGGCTGGTTGACCTCCCAGTCCTTCTGGGGCGCGAGGCGGATACGGGCACCGTTGGCTCCGCCGCGCATATCGGATCCGCGATAGGTGGAAGCGGATGCCCAAGCGGTGGAGACGAGTTCCGAGACGGTGAGTCCGGAGTCTAGGATCTTGCCTTTCAGCGTTTCGGCGTCGGCCTCGCTGATGAGCTCGTGATCGACGGCGGGGATGGGGTCCTGCCAGATCAAGTCCTCGTCCGGAACCTCCGGACCGAGGTAGCGGGCTCGAGGGCCCATGTCTCGGTGGGTCAGCTTGAACCAGGCCCGAGCGAAGGCGTCGGCGAACTGGTCTGGGTTTTCGTAGAAGCGTCGCGAGATCTTTTCGTATTCCGGATCGAAGCGGAGGGAGAGGTCGGTGGTGAGCATCCTTGGCTTCTGCTTCTTTTGCGAGTCGAAGGCATGCGGAATGTCGTCGGGAGCGTCCTTGGCCACCCATTGGTTTGCGCCGGCCGGGCTTTTTTCGAGTTCCCACTCGTACTTGAAAAGGTTTTCAAAGTAGTAGTTGCTCCACTGGGCAGGCGTCTGGGTCCAGGTGACTTCGAGGCCGCTGGTGATGGCGTCGGCGCCTTTGCCCGTACCGTGGGTGCTGGTCCAACCGAAGCCTTGCTCGTGGATCTTGGCGGCTTCGGGTTCGGGGCCGACGTGGGCGGCGTCGCCGGCTCCGTGGGTCTTGCCAAAGGTGTGGCCGCCGGCGATGAGGGCGACAGTCTCTTCGTCGTTCATAGCCATGCGGGCGAAGGTTTCGCGGATGTCGCGGGCTGCGGCGATGGGGTCGGGGTTGCCGTTGGGGCCCTCCGGATTGACGTAAATGAGGCCCATTTGCACGGCGGCGAGCGGGTTTTCAAGGTCGCGTTCGCCGGAGTAGCGCTTGTCGTCGAGCCAGACGTTTTCCTTGCCCCAGTAGATGTCCTTTTCTGGCTCCCATACGTCTTCGCGTCCGCCGGCGAAGCCGAAGGTCTTGAAGCCCATGGACTCGAGGGCGACATTGCCGGTGAGGATCATGAGGTCGGCCCAGGAGATCTTGCGTCCGTACTTTTGTTTGACGGGCCAGATGAGGCGCCGGGCCTTGTCTAGGTTTCCGTTGTCCGGCCAGCTGTTGAGAGGGGCGAAGCGTTGCGAGCCGGTGCCGCCTCCGCCGCGCCCGTCGCCGGTGCGGTAGGTTCCGGCGCTGTGCCAGGCCATGCGAATGAAGAATGGGCCGTAGTGACCGAAGTCGGCGGGCCACCAGTCCTGGGAGTCGGTCATGACTGCGTGCAGGTCTTTCTTGACCGCCTGGAGGTCGAGGCTGTTGAAGGCCTCGGCGTAGTCGAATTCTTCGCCCATGGGATCGGAGAGCGAGGAATGTTGGCGCAGGATATCCAGCTTAAGCTGGTTTGGCCACCAATCGTGGTTGGCGGTGCCTTGGCCTGCGGAGTGGTGGAAGGGGCATTTGCTTTCTGAGGACATAATTGGATACTTGGGTTTTTAGGTTCGCTGAAGCTTATTGCTAAATGTCGAAAGTCCAACGCCCGAGGGCATTTAGGTTCGTAGTTTGCAGGCGGGCTTATGGGAGTGATGGCGCCGTTTCCTACGACGAAGAGAGGCAAGAGTAGCGCTATTCCCTTGATAAGGGAAATACTTGTTATTCATATTTTGCATAGATGAAGTCTATGGAGATCCATCAGCTCCGCTACTTCGTGGAAGTGGTGCAAACGGGCAGTTTCACGCGAGCAGCGGTGCGTTGCTCGGTTACGCAACCGACTTTGAGCCACCAGATCAAGAAGCTGGAGCAGGCCTTGGGGGAGCCTCTGTTGACGCGCAGTCGCAAAGGTGCTCAGACAACGGCCTTTGGGCGCTCCTTCTTTCGGCGGGCGATCACGATCCTGGGCGAGGTCAAGGCGGCCAGCGAAGATGCGTCGGCTTACCAGGGAGAGACTCGGGGAGAGCTGCGTATCGGGGTGATCCCGACGATCGCTCCCTATCTGATGCCCACGGTTTTAGGGATGGCGAGGGAGCGGCTGCCGCAGCTTACCTTCGATATCTCCGAGGATACGACAGAGAACTTGCTGGTATCCATGAAGGAAGGACGCGTGGAGTTGGCCTTGTTGAGCTTGCCGGTCGAGGGAGATGAATGGGTCACGGAAGAGCTGGCCCAAGACGAGATCCTAGTGGCGTTGCCTGAGAAGCATCGCTTGGCCAAGAAAAAGGGAATCCAGCTTTCGGATCTGATGAGCGAACCTATCATTTTGATGAAGGAGGCTCACTGTCTGCGAGGGCAGGCGCTCGCGATTTGCAATAACATCGGCTGGAGTCCGGAGGTGTTTTTCCAGAGCGCTCAAATAGAGACTTTGGTGTCGATGGTGGAGGCTGGCTTTGGCGTTTCCTTCGCCCCGGAGATTGCCCGCCAGCGCTTGCAGGGTAGGAAGCTCGCATTGCGGTCCTTGGCGCCGGCCCCGGTCTATCGCTCGATTGCTCTCGTCCATCCGCGGCAAGCCGCCCAGACGCGTGCGTTTCGCAGCTTCTTGGAGGTTTGTCGCGCTGGGCTTGGAAAGTCGTCAGCTTGAGCACAGGTGCCCGAATGCCTTGCTTGCGCTGTATCAGAAAGAGCCTGACAACTGACTCATAATCCCGCTCCCTGAAATAGCCGACGGAGTTCCTGCATGGATTCGCAAGTCGTCTTGCTCAAAACTTCCGCGCTGAGTGAGGCGGAAAAGCGGTCTCAACCGACTGTCCGTCAAATATTTTCATATGAGAAATATGTAGGCGGGGCAGAGTGTCAGCCCGTGGGGATTTTGCGTCGCGTGCGCACGATCGTCTGGTACTTGAAGGTAGGACGGTGTCATTAAGTGTCTAGAGCGCAGTGGCTTTCGCTTAGGATGGTGCGAGCGAGCGGCCGCCTTCCTCACTGCTTTGTACTGCGGGCTTTTCCGTCTCTTCTCAGAGCTAGGGCTCTTGTTAAGGTGCAATGCGATGTAATCGAAGTAGGGTTTGAAATTTTCCGCCGGGTTGTGGCTGTCAGGTGGTATAGGCCCTGCTGATCGGGATGACGTCTTCGAAGGGTAATTTAGTGGTAACGCGGCGGTAACATCGAGGTGGTTCACTGGGTAGGCCCAGACCAATGAATAGATCAATCATCAAGAATACCCTGCGAACTGCTACTACCATGCCAATACACATATCAAAATCAGCCTCCTGCCTTTTTCTTCGCGTGACCTGCTGCCTCCTGTTTTCTGCTGGTTGGCTTGCTACTGCGAAACCATCTGACGATCGCTACGAGCCGGTGAGCGTGAAGCGTCAGGTGGAGCCGAATTATCCGCTGTGGGCCTACTCGAATGGAGTGAGTCGCGGTTTTGCCCGAATTGCCTTTTATGTGGACGAGCAGGGGAATGCTTCGGAGTTCATGCCGCTGGAATACACGCATAGCGCCTTTTCGGAGGAGTTGTTACGAGTGGTTCGTAAATGGAAATTTGAGCCGGCACATTTCGAGGGGCGTCCCATCAAAAGCGTTTGCCGGGCCCATTGGGAGTTTTTGCCTGCCCGTCCCGTGAACAAGACGGTGCAATGGGACGCGGAGTTCCGCTTCCACAAATCCAACGGCTTCAACTCGAAATCCGTCATCTTGAGTGAAGAGAGGGCCCTTGACCACAAGGCAGCGATGCTGGCTTTCCCGCCGATTGTCATCAAAGGAAACGCTTCTGACGTGGATGACTTTGTTCAGGTTACTTGTAACTTCTTTGTGGATACGGATGGTGCCGTTGGACTGCCAGAGATCGAGTTTTCATCGGATTCGCGATTGGACGAGTTCGTAGTGACAGCATTGAAGCATTCCGTATTCGAGCGTCCTCTTCGCGAGGGAAAGCCAACAGTCGCCTTCATGAGGAAAACCTACCGAATTCCAATTCTTGGTGAAATTTGATTTATGAGTTTGGACCTCCCTCCAGAACCCGCCGCGATAGAGCGAATCGTAGAACTGCCGCGGTCCTTCGCCAGAGATGTAGTCCTGGCGGCCTTCGCCGCGGACGCCTACTCTCTGGGGCCGCATTGGATATACGATACGGACGAGATCGACGAGCTGTATCCAAACGGTGTGACAACGCTCGACTTGCCCCGTTCGGAATATCACCCCGGCAAGGGCAAGGGCGATCTTACCCACTATGGCGATCAGATGCTGGTCTTGCTGGAATCGCTCGCGGAAAACGGTGAGGCGGACGTTTCGGATTGGATGCACGATTGGTTGGCTTTTTGGCAAGACGACCCTGAGAGCTATTTGGACGGGGCGACGCGAAACGTGCTGGAGGCATGGCGCACGGAGGGGCGTTTTCTTCCCTCGCGTAGTCACGATTTGGCGGGCGCTTCCCGCATGGCGCCGCTGCTGTCGTTGATGGCGGAAGACCCGGTCGAAGAGGTGGTCGCCGCGGTGCGGGAGCACACGGCTTCCACGCATGGCGATCCTTTGGTGGTCGATGCTGCGGAGTTCTTTGCTCGGGCAAGTTACCATTTGCGAGACGGCTCGCCGTTGCCGGAAGCCTTGTCACGGGCGGCCGACGAGACGAGTGAGGCGATGCGTGAGCTGTACGAGATGGGGAACGCCGATCCGGCGTTGCCGTCCCGGGAAATGGCGTTTCGCTTCGGGCAAAACTGCGACGTATCCAACGCGCTTCCGCTAACGGTTTGGCTTGCCCTGAAGTTCGAGGACGATCCGGTGCGAATGCTCGAGGAAAACGTTTTAGTAGGTGGCGACAGTTCGGCCCGCGGAATGCTGTTGGCGATCCTGGTGGCAGCTCGAGGGGACTTTGCTGAGCTACCCGTGTCCTGGACCGCTGAGCAGGTGGAAAAGGATCGGGTTCTCGACGCCTTGCAGGTATTGGTAGGAAACGATTCCGGTTCTATTTAAGCAGGGTAGAGCTTCTCCTGCTCCTTTCTCAACATCGCAGTCCGGTGGTGCGAGTCTTGCTTGGGGGAGAGGCTATGGAACGGAGAGAATTTCTAAGAACGGGAGCGCTCGGGAGCGCGGCAGTGGGATCTGGTTTGTTGACCAGCAAAGCATGGGCCCAAGGCGTGCCCTCGCAATTCGAACGGAGCTCGGGAACGGCGGTCGAGCTCGCAAAGGACGAGGCCTTCTGGCGGGCTCGCCGACGGGAGTTCGCTCCTGCTCCAGACTTTATCAATTTGGAATACGGCTACTTTTGCCCCGCTCCACTGCCGGTACTGGAAGCGGAGCAGCGTGGTTCCAGCGAGATCAACGCGCGGGCCTCTTTTTTTATGCGCCGCGAGATGCGCGATGAGCTGGAGGCGACCCGTGGGGACCTGGCGGCTCTGGGCGGGGTGAGTCCCGAGGAAGTATGCATCACCCGCAATACCACGGAGTCGATGAATATCATCATCCAGGGTCTCGACTTGGAAAAGGGTGACGAGATCGTGTATTCGGATCAAGACTACGGAAGCATGGTGGAAGCCCTGCGACAAAAGGAGAAGCGTTTCGGAATTGTGCTCAAGCAGGTTGCGGTTCCCCTCTATCCCAAGAACGATGCGGAGGTGGTTGCCGCCTTTGAAGACGCGATAACGCCTCGCACGCGAGCCCTGCACGTGACGCACATGATCAACTTGACGGGGCAGGTCTTGCCGGTGCGCAAAATCTGCGACATGGCTCATGCCAAGGGAGTCGAGGTGATCGTAGATTCCGCTCACGCTTTTGCTCACGTAGACTACAAGGTTTCGGATTTGGGATGCGACTATTTGGGGACTAGCTTGCACAAGTGGCTTTGCTCTCCGGTGGGGTTGGGGATGCTCTACGTGAAGAAGGATAAGATCGCCAAGCTCTGGGGATTGATGGGCGATACGGCGCGAGCGGATGACGACATTCGAAAGCTCGAGCGACTGGGGACGCGTCCCTACAACCACCACCGCGGCTTGCGCGAAGCGATTCGCTACCATGATGCTATCGGCTCGGCGGCGAAGTACGAGCGTCTCCGCTATTTGAATACTTATTGGACGAGCCATTTTCGCGATCATGAACGAGTCGTGCTCAAGACGCCCGAGGACCCCGCTCGTCACGGAGCGATCGCCAACGTGGGGGTGAAGGGAGTGGACGCCAAGGATCTTGGCGCCTTCCTGTATGACCGTTATGCCATTCTCACGGCCCCGATTCCCAATCATCCGGTGGCGAGCGGAGTGAGGGTGACGCCGGGGTTGCCGACTCCCTTGCGTCACTTGGATCTGCTCGTGGAAGCGCTCGACGCGGCGGCGAAGCTTTTGTGAACTTGGCCGTAAGATAAGGTCAGCGGACTTTTAGATATGGCGAGGGGGCGATGGCTAGCTGTATTGGCGTTGTGCCTTTGGCCCTGCTTCTCGCGAGCGGCGGTTCCGGAAGAGATTGCCCCGGTATTGCAGGTGCTCGACCGTTTCATGTTTGCCGGCAAGGAAGGCGATGCAGCGAGAGGAGCCCAATTGTTGGACATGTACGAGACCAGCCCCAAGAAGGCGGAACGGGAGATCGACGCCTTTTTTAAGCGAAACAGCGAGATTTTCCGCGCCTACGTTTCGATCTCGAATGACCTTTATGGATACGAATTTACGGAAAGAGGGTTTCGGGGACGGAATGTGGAGCTGGAAGGCGGCGTGGATACGGAAGTGGATTTGGGGACGGAGTTCTCCGCTCGCTTGGTTTTCCGTGATCAGCGTTGGAGGATAATCAGCCTGGAGATCGATTGAAACCCTCGATTGCGGTGAGGACGGACTGCCACGTTCTGAACTGTTTCATTAGTTAGAGCGTCTCCTTGCTTGCTGGGGAAAGGGTGAACCATACGCTGCCTGGATGCCCCAAGATCCTACCTCGCGTCGGCGCGCTTCCGACGGCAAACTCTCCTTTGTCGAGAACCTCGGTTTCGGTTTGGGGGACATGGCTTCAAACCTGTTCTTCCAGACCTTCAACATCTTTCTGCTGTATTATTACACGGACGTGTTTGGCATCGCTCCCGCCGTAGCGGGTACCATGTTCCTCTTGGTACGCTTTTTCGATGCGGCGAACGACCCGATCATGGGGGTGATCGCGGACCGAACCAGCACGAAGTGGGGAAAGTATCGCCCTTACCTTCTCTGGATGGCGATACCGTATGGGATTTGTGGGTACATGATATTTGCAAATCCGGATCTCGGGGAATCGGGCAAGGTCATTTATGCGACGGTGACCTATGCCCTTATGTTGATGGCCTATACGGCGATCAACGTGCCGTACTCCTCGTTGATGGGAGTGATCAGTCCCTCGTCTCAGGCCCGTACCCTGGCGTCGACTTACCGCTTTGTTTGCGCATTTGGCGGAGGGCTTCTGATATCGCTATTGGTTCGACCGCTGGTCAAGGAGTTAGGCGGCGAGGACGAGGTGGCAGGCTTCCAGTACACGATGGCGATTTTCGCAGGCCTCTCGGTGTTGTTGTTTTGGACGACCTTCGCTACCACGAGGGAGCGGGTGAAACCACCGAAGGGCCAGGTCAACGACCTTGGCGGCGAATTGAAAGAGCTCATTCGCAACAAGCCTTGGCTCATCCTTTTCGTGGCAGCCATGTTCTCGACGACCTTCATCATCATGCGCAACACGGTGACGATTCACTACTTCAAGTACGTCGCGGGGAACGGGGATGAGCTGTTCATTTGGATTTTCGACAAGTCGACCTTCTTTCTCAGTTCTAGCATGTTTATGATGATGCTAGGCGTCCTTTGTATGGGATTCGTGATACGACGCTTCGACAAGCGTTTCCTCTCTATCGTTCTAACATTCACGACAGCGGCGTGCTTGGTGGCATTCTATTTCATTCCGGCGGAAAACTATGGATTGATGCTAGCGGTTAATGCCTTGGCAGCCTTCACCATGGGGCCAACCTCTGCCTTGGTTTGGGCTATGTATGGAGACGTGGCGGATTACGGGGAGTATACATTTGGGCGGCGTTCGACCGGCTTGATCCATTCGGCGACCTTGTTTGCACTCAAGACTGGGTCCATGATTGCCGGCACCTTGGCGGGATGGGTACTGGACTGGTTTGGTTTCGTGGCCAACGAGCAGCAGAGCGAAAGCTCGCTCTTGGGTATCAGCCTGATGTTTTCCATCCTTCCGGCAATCTTTGCGGTAGGCAAGGGAATCGCTCTGGTCTGCTATCCGCTGGATAGAGACAAAGTGACGGAAATCGAAGAAGCGCTAGCCGTCCGCAAGGCGAATGCTTGAAGGCCTGACGGGAAGCCCGCTCGCTGGGATAGTTGAGCCTAGCGTCGGGCTTTGTGAAGGATGATTACTTTTCCCGGTAGTGGAACCAGTCGAAGTCGGCGGGCAGGCCTTGTCCGCTCAGGTCTTGGGCGGAGAGGCCGACGAAGGCGCCGGTGAAGCCAAGGGTATTGTAGTCGTCGGAGAGGATGGTGCTGTCGTAAGCGGGACCGACTTCTCTCCAGCTTACTTGATCTAGCGAGTAGGAGAACTGGAGGGTAGCCATCTTGATTGAGACCCGGAGGTAAACGATCCCGCTTTGGGGAAGGGACGGTTCTGCTGGGACAAACTCGGAGTAGACGCCAGCGTCGTATTTGAGGATGCGTAGGTGGCGACCGTTTTCCTCGTCATGGGTAAGGTGGAGGAAGTAGTGGTTTGCGGTGTCGTAGTACGCGATCAATCCGGCGAGTTGCTTGAAGCTGTTAGGCGAAAATTCGATAGCGGTGCTTGTCTCCGTGTCGAACGATTGGATACGACGTGCGATTAGGCTCTGGCGAAAGGTGCTGGTGCTTGGTTCCTGCCCGTAGAGCCTGAGCCACCCGGGACGGGACTCCAGGTCGAGCCAGCTTTTTTCAATAGGACGTCGAAGGCTTTGAAAATTGATGTTCAGGCTAGGGGAATCGAAGTCGGTTCTCAGCGTATGGTTTTGTGGGGTCGACTGTGCGGAGGATTCAATATTGAGCGCGGGAGTACGGCCTCCGTGCGCAAGGCGTGGCCAATCGCCGTCCGGCCAATCGAGTTTTTGGATCGCGGTTTCGCGCCCAAGGATACAGCGTCTGCGTTGCTCGGGGGCGAGGGCGCGTTGGGCTGAGCTGTGTCCGTTTTCTGGGGACAAGGCCTTGTCGGAGGAGGCGACTTCGATGGGACGGCCGCAAAGGTGGACTGCGTACCATTGGCCGTCAGCCGTTTCGACCAGTGACGCGTGTCCCGCTTTTTGCAAGGGAGCTTGAGGGGCGTAGCGGGAGGTAATGAAAGGGTTGTTGGGATCTATTTCGTAGGGTCCGTCGATAGCTGTAGACCTGGCCATGGAGACTGCGTGGTCGTAGCTGGTGCCGCCTTCTGCGGTGAGCAGGTAGTAGTATCCGTCTTTTTGGTACAGGTGTGGCCCTTCGGTGAGCTTCAGTTCGCTCCCGAGGAAAATGTTTTTGCGAGGGCCGACGAGCGTTTTGCCTTGGGGGTCATATTCTTGCAGCAGGGTTCCAGCAAACTGGTTCTTATCCGCTCGATGGTCCCAAATCATGCTGAGGTACCATTTGCGTCCATTTCGGTCGTGGAAGAGTGACGCGTCGAATCCGCTGGAGTCGAGGTAGATAGGATCGGACCATGGTCCGTGGATGTCGGTCGCGGTGACGAGGTAGTTGTGGGTGATTTTGTGGCGAGTGCCGGTCCACTGTTTCACGTCGGTATACACTAGGTAAAAGACGCCGTCGCAATGGCTCAGGCAGGGAGCCCACACGCCTCCGGAGTCGGGGTTGCCGATCATGTCGAGCTGGCTAGGGCGATTGAGTGGACGGGTTACGAGTTCCCAGTTCGCCAGGTCGCGTGAGTGGTGAATTTGTACGCCCGGGAACCATTCGAAGGTGGAGGTGGCGATGTAGTAGTCTTCGCCGACGCGGACGATCGACGGGTCGGGATTGAAGCCTCGGAGGATGGGGTTGCAGATCATTTTACCTAGAGTGAGGGGAATGACCTTTGGGAACAAGTCGCTCGTCGTTCTCTTTTTAGAGAAGGCCTCTGGCGAGCCTACGTGGTCAAGCGAAGCGTTGGCCGAGGTAGGCGTAGCGGAAGTCGAAGATGGTCTTGAGGCGTCGCTTGACTAAGAGGGCGTGAGTCAGCCTGCCGAGCGGTCCAAAGGGAAGTTGGTAATGGACGCGATCAGTCATGCGAACGCCCCCGGAAGTCTCTTCGAAGCGGTGCAGGTGGTGCCAAAAGCGATAGGGGCCGATGCGTTGTTCGTCCACGAAGTAGCTTTTGTCCTCGCATTGGCTGATTTCAGTCACCCAGCGTTGGCGAACGTAGGGCAGGACCTGTATCCGGTATTCGATTACTTGACCAGCGAACATGGCTTCGTCACCCCCTTGGACTATTTCAAAACCGAGAAAGTGAGGCGTCATAGCGTCGAGGTTTTGCGGATCGCAAAAGAAGGGCCAAACCTCGTCGAGGGTTCGTGGCAGAAGCTGCACGCGCTCCAGTTGGTACATGTCGCCGAGAACGTTTTACGAGCTCAGCTGAATGCGAGAGCGAACGCTAGGGCTGCGCAAATAAAACATAACGTGAGGCTGTGTTTTTTTGCGCAGCAGGAGTCCCCATGACGCTTTTCGGTTGTCTGGAGGCCAAGAGAAGGTCCAATGCATCGAGTTTTAGTAGAGTTGGACCTGAGTCCGGACCGCGTCGTGTCGTGGAGCAGGTTTGCGCTGCGGTCAGCTGCAAGCAGCAAGCCTGCGGAGGAGAGGCTTGTAGGTTTAATTGGACAATCTTCAGGGGCACAAGGCAGCCTTGCCGTTCGCTGTTTTCGGCAAGCTCTGCCAATGAGCTCCCTATATCAGGTCGTCCTTATTAGGCGGAGACTTTTTGACCGGAAGTTCTTTGACTATCCTTTGGATTTCCTCGCTGACGCGTTTGGAGTCAAGACGGTCGGAGCCGCGGCGGGTGTAGCCTCTCCAGATGATTTCCTCCGTTTCCGGGGAGACGATGTCGACCACGAAGAAGCGTTCGGTATGATCGCTGTCGCCCGCGTACAGATTGTATTCACGTTCGACTACATGGGTGTCGCGACCGGTGGGCACGGTGCCGAGCGGGGTGTTGATCCCTCGAGTGTGAGAGCGTACATAGACGTCGCGGTGGGGGAAGGAAGCGGCAAAGGACTCGCGATCGGTCTTGGTGTAGGTGTCGAAGCGAACCAGATAGTCTGCGGATGAATCCGAAGCGGCAGGAGTCAGGCCTTTTGACTCGAGCGCGGATTGGAGGGCTCTTTTCGCTTCGCTTTGTTCGCGTGGGCTGAATTCCACCGAGCTCTTTCCGCTTTCCGAAATAGTGACTGCGTAGGTATCGTTCTGATACAGGCTCGTTTCGCTGAGGTTCGATTCGGCTCGCACGGCTCGACTGGAGGTGCAACCGGATAGCAATAAGACGAATGCGGCTGTTGATGCTAAGAGTGTAATTTGTGTTTTCATCGTTCGATTGGGGTTGAGCCAAAAGGCGTTTACCTGGTTCGAAGGATGGTTTGCATAAATGATGCCGGAATCTCTCATTGGGTTGTTAGTATCAGACCATCAATGAGATAAGTCATTCTCCCCTCCTTTGGGGAAATCGAGTCAGGGATGGGAAGGCGCGAACTATTGCACGATGCGTCTGGCGAGATCGCGGGATATTGCCCGCAGCGCCTCGAGCGCAAAGCAAGCGGGCGAGAAGTCTGGGGAGGCGTTCCCGCCGAGGCGGAAAGCCGGTTCTCCGCTCGCTCGCGTATCAGTCCTTGGGCAGGAAGCGGGCAAGCTCGGCGCGTTGGGCCTTGGTTGCGGCGGGAAGGTACTTGTCGGAGGGCACTCCGGACACTTCTTCGATCGCAGCAAGGATGAGTTCGCGTGGATCGGCTCGTTCTTCGAGGTTCAGGATTCGCTGGCGAAGGGCGGAAAGGAAGCTGTCGCCATAGCGTCGATACGCGTCGATCATGATAAAGCGGGCGCTGCCTGGCCCGCCGAAGCCGACATGGGGGATGTTGACCTTTGTTGACGGGTCGTAGCTGACGGAACGGTTCTCCCGTTTGCGCCAGTTGAGCAAGTCCAAGTCCTCGCCGAGTTGGTTTTTGTTCTTTGGGATGGAGGAGAGGATTCTGTGTTCGTATATCTCGTCCGCTCCCCAAATTTTTATGGTGACGATATCGTCGAGAAATTGAGCGAAGAGCGGATCGAACCAGCTGCGGTCGCTCAGTTTGATGCGCTGTTTGCCGATGTGCTCCTCCAGTTGTCGGCGAAATCCGCTGCGAAAGCGGGTGTTCCCGCGAGCGACCCAACTGAACGGATCGTAGAGGTAGAAGAGGTTTTCCACGAAGTCGCGCTTCAGCTTTTCGATCTCCTCCTCGACGCTGATGGCATAGTCGATGACGATCGGGTAGTCGAGGCCGACCTCTTTGAAGGCGTTGGGAGGAACGTCTGCGGGAAGGCCGCGATCGATGAGGTGGAAGCCTCGGTTCGTATCGAGGTTCAGTCCTTGTTCCTTGTAGGTATGGAAGGTGTTTACTTTGCCGTTGTTGGGATTTTGGCGGAGGTAGGCGACGTTCCATTCCGTCATGACGCGGCGCTCCCATTTTCCGGTTTCCTCGTTTAGGCGGATGTTGTGGGCGTACTTGTTGTTGGGAAGCGCGTTGCCATTTCTCGCGAGCTCGCGGGCGTCCCAGACGATGATCTTCTCGATCTTGAAAAAAGGGTCGTTGACCATTCGCTGGAAGATGGCGGTTTCTCGGGTGAGATGGGGGCCGTCCACCTCGAAGCCTTCCCAGCCGAAGCTGGCGGCGAGGGCTGCGAGCTCTTCGATGTGGGGCTGGATGGATTCCTTGCGAGCCTTGATCATGTGGTATTCGCCTACCACCAGTCGCTTGTGGAACTTGAGGAGGATGTCGTCGAATTCGCGACGGAAGCCGAGCACGATGGGATGATTGCCTTGGTAGTCCTTGCCGGTCATGCCGTCGACAATCTTGATGCTTTTCGAGAAGACCTCGAATCCGCTCAGTTCGATGACGAGGAGCTCTTCTTCGTCATCTGTCTGGGCGTGGATTGGGATTGCGACGACGAGCAGCCCAAGGGCCGTCAAGAGGGCACGCAGTGCTTTTTGCATGGGATGGGGGGATCGTTGTAGTTCGGGGGGAAGTGGCAAAAGGCTTTCCAATAAGCCCCGAAGATAAAGCTTATAAGCGCTGAATTCTTTGTATTTCCGCTTCGCGAAGCCCGTTTGGGTCGCCTTTTGCGAAGCAGGCTTCGCGGGAACCCCGTTCAGGCTGGGGTGTCGAGGGCCTGCAAGGCCTCTTGCACCTTGCCGCGTTCGGACGATCCGTAGGCGATGCGGCTGACTCCCCAGATGATGGGGATCGCGAGCCAGAGGGTGACGAAACCTGCGAAGAGGAGGAGGAGGCCTTGCAGCGCAACTCCGCCAATCATAAAGCCCCAACCCTCTCTCCTGGCGCTGCGGGCTTTCTTCTCGCGGGAGCGGAGTTTGACCTCGGCCAGATTGCGTTCGAATGCGAGATCGGGTTCTCCGCTCGGCGCCGCTTGCCGCGGTTCCTCTGTGATGGAGATTTCTTTGTGTAGTGGAAACTTAACTTCGGCTTTTCGCAGCGCTTCCGATTCGGTCTCGGCTTGGATCGTCTTGTATTGGGTGCTGCCTAGCTTGGTGAGGATTTTGATATGGAAGGTTTTCATGGGGGGTGGGTTTCCTAGGGTTTTAGCATGAGCTAGAGGAATGGCTAGCGGCTGAGGAGCTGGTAAAGGCTGTATCCAATAATCATTACGCCAATAAGGATTGCGGCAAGCACGGGACGGTCAGGCGGGATTTCGAGCCCGTCCTTTTTCGCTCGAGCGAGCTCCTCGGGGTGGTAGATAGAGGAGCGGCAGAAGAGAAGGCAAATGAAGAACATGCCGGCGATGGCCAGGAAGATATGGAGGGCGTAGGTGAATGCGGAGAGAGCGTGGCCTTCGATCTGCGTCGCGCTGACGCCAAAGAGGGAGGCGCAAGCCATCATGGCCAGAGCGAATACGTTGATGGGCGTTCTCGCCCTGGAGGCTGCCTGCCAACCTCCTGCTCTCGGCTTCGGCCCATCTTCTTGCGGATAGCCGCAGTGAGGGCAACTGGCGGCTTTAGGGGATAGGGCTTCGCCACATTCGGGACAAGGTTGGGTTGGCATGCTTTGGGATTAAGGTGTTTTCCCAGTGATATGCGAGCTTCATTCGCCTTGGGGTACCGCCCGGAGTGAAGTATGCTGGGAGG